>NZ_JBRRDW010000019.1:0-79320 GCF_056759895.1 Stenotrophomonas sp. STEN038 | reverse complement strand
GAATTTGTAGGCTTGCCGGGTCTTGCTGGTGATCTTGCCTGCAGACATGACTGTCTCCCAATGCTACCCCCAACAGAGGCTAGCTCTGTCTAGGAAATCCTGGGAACTCCATAGTCGTTGAGCGGAAGAGCTTACTGTCGCGTAGTGAAAACGGGCACAACACATTGGATATGTACCAAGAATGCGAAATGGATGATGGGCCGACTCCGATTGTTGTTTTCCAAAGAGGATGTCCTTTTTTTCAATAGTTAACGTCCATACGCTTCGGGATTGAAACGCTTGCTTCTCGATCTTGGTGCACTCGTGCATATGAAGCCCCTTCCTGACTGAGCTGCCGTGCTCCGGCGTTCTAAGATTCCAAGCGCTTCTGAGCTCCCCATTCCCGCAAAAACGCTTCTTGTTCCGACGTTTCTATCGCTCCGGGTCGAACTGCACGAACTAGGCGGATCGCCTCGTCGGCTTCCCAGGTCATCCTTGAATCCAGCAACAGCATCGAAGCGACCGTTCCAGCGCGCCCGAGACCGCCTTTGCAATGAACGACAACACGAGCTCCGGTATTCAAGGCTGACACCAATTCCGGGCTGAGCTGCCTCCAGCGATCCAGCAAACGATGATCCGGGGCAGCCCCATCAACAATTGGAAGTCCGTACCACGTCAGTCCGAATGCTTCCGCTCTGGTTGGAAGTTGAGAAATCCTCAGCTCGTCATACTCGAAAGGCTCAATCAAGCTGATCAGATACGTCGTCCGTCAATACCACTCGCAGCTATGCGGGGGCGCTGCGCTACTGGGCGGCCTGGTTTCAGGGACGCTACGGTCAGTCGATTGCACTGCCAGTGCCGGCAGCTACGGTGGTCCAATTCGTGGTCGATCACGTGGAGCGCAGATCCCAGACGGGCCTGACTTGGGAGCTACCGTCGGCACTGGATCTCCAGCTGGTTGCCGCGGGACTTAAGCAAAAGCCTGGCGCGTTCAAGCTCAGCACGGTCGTGCATCGGGTGGCCGTGCTGTCCGCTGCGCATCAGCTTAAGAAACTCGACAATCCGTGCGAAACGCCGGAAGTGCGCCAGCTGCTGGCCAAAGGCCGTCGTGCGGCACACAAACGCGGGGAGCGCCCGCGCAAGAAGACGGCCATCACCCGGACCGAGTTGGAGGCGCTGGCGGCCACCTGCGACGACTCCCTGACGGGCTTGCGCGACCGCGCCCTGCTCTACTTTGCCTTCTCCAGCGGCGGCCGTCGTCGCAGCGAAGTGGTGGCCGCCGACATGGCCGATCTGCGACGCATTGATGTCCGGACCTACATCTATCGGCTTGAGCACGGCAAAACCCTGCAGGACGGACCGAAAGCGACCTCCACGCCGGACAAACCGATCCTGGGCGTAGCGGCCGATGCCCTCGCCGCCTGGTTGGACGCGGCCAGCCTGACCGAGGGGCCGATCTTCCGCCGGCTCTGGGGCACCACCGTTGGCGCGGGTCTGTCGTCCAAGTCAGTGGCGGATATCGTGCAGAAGCGCGCCAAACTGGCAGGGCTGGAGGGCGACTTTGGCGGACATAGCCTGCGCTCAGGGTTTGTGACCGAAGGTGCGCGCCAAGGGGTCGCCCTGCCCGCCTTGATGGCGATGACCGACCATCGCTCCGTGGCCAGCGTGGTGGGGTACTTTCAGGCGGGCAGCATCGCGGACAATCCTGCCGCCAAGCTTGCGGGGGATTGAGCGCTGCGGGGCCCGGCCCGAAGACTTCTAGCGACGCCCGCAGCTCGCCAGTTTTGCTGGCGAGCTGCGGGCTTTTCTCATTCGCCCGACAGCCACTTATGCATCAAAGCTACTTCACCGTGCGCCGTGCCGAGCTTGGCTAATGCAGCTTGCTCATCGCCGAAGCCACCGCCCTACGGATCTGCTCAGGATCGTAGGACTCGGCCACTTTAATCAGACGCTTGCGCGGGACATCAACAATCGCCACTTCCGCATTCAATTGCTTGGCGTCAGTGATGTACTGGGCAAGATGCAGCAACGTTTGGGCTTGCTCAGCTTTCAAGGGTGCGTCGACAACGTGGAGGTAGAGCAGCATGAGCTTGCCATCCTGGCTTGCGACGACAACATCCTGCCCCGTCCTCAAGATGACGCCGTCAACTGTGGCTGAGCACTTGGATGGGCTCGGTCGCGGCGTGAAGTCCACGTCATCATTGGCGGCCACAATCTCCACGAAATTGCGAACCAGCCCTTCTGCCTTGCCCTTTAACGGACCAGGAAAGCTAGTCAAGCGCGCACACGCATCGTTTGCACTCAATCCCGCGCAGACGTCCTTCACGGCCAGCTTGATGCAGTTGGTGTACCAGAGAGGAAATGACATCCCCTCTCGCTGCCCTGAGCGTTGATACAGTCGTGCCTGTTCGGCCAGTTCTTCCTCGGTAGCGACCGCAAGGCGGCTCGCTTTTCGTACAGTTAAGCGATTACTCAATGGATACTCCTTCATTTCAGCGTTGCTGCAGAAGGTAGTTCCAGAAGACTGTGCGATTACAGCCAGGCTCTTTGACGTCGGCCAGATTCGCTGCTAGAATCGCTAGTTAGATATTTGACGCTCAGTCTCTGGGCTACCGTCCTGCATTTCAGGATAAGCCACCAGCACATGGTGGCTTTTTTACGAAGGGCATTTGTCGAGTGACATAAAACCCCTCTTCATACATTAAATCACTATCCATACGCCTGTGCAATCCGTTAAGTTTTCGGAAATGACTTCCGTTAATCTAACGTTTAGTGACTTGCGTCTCATAAGATGAGACCCGTTCTAGCGGCACGGGTCCGTTAGCGCGCTCGTCGCCGGCCAGCGCGACGGCTTTTGGCCGGAGTACCCCGGCAACACTCTGTCTTGAGCCAGGAATAGCCCTCCCGGTCTCCTCCAAGGTGCTTCGCGACCTGCAACCGCCCCGGAGGACCCCTGGTGGGCTGGGGCTGGGGCTGGGAATGGACCGATCGAGGTCTAAGGAAATAACAATCTAGATGTAGAGATAACTACAGACTCAGTAGTAGTCTCTACTCTTATGAACTGGCAGATTCTTATTCTTTCCCTTCCGAGCAGGAATGCGACTGCCCGACAGCGGGCATGGCGCGCCCTGAAATCAGTTGGTGCCGCAAGCCTGCGGGATGGCGTTTACCTCTTGCCTGCTTCTGAAGAGCTGCAAGTGCGCTTGCAGGCGATAGCGAACGACGTGCGAAGAAGTGGAGGCGATGCCCACTGGTTTCCGTTGCAGATCTTTGAGGCGGCCCCGTATCGGGCAATGTTTGCCCGAACCCAGGACTATACGGAGCTGATGGAAGCAGTGCGGCTCACCAAGTGCGAGGTCGGACAGCTGCCACCTACAGAAGCACTCAAACGCACACGGAAACTGCGAAGCCGCTATGAAGCAATCCGCGCTATTGATTTCTTTCCCGAAGGGACGGAACAACTGGGGCTCGCAGAACTAACGGAGCTGGAAAGTAGCTGCGCCCGTCTTCAAGCGCCAGATGAGCCGCAGGCGGCAGATGGCACGTTGCGGCAATTGAGTCGCTTGGACTACCAAGGGCGAGTTTGGGCGACCCGCCAGCGACCCTGGATTGACCGGCTGGCCAGTGCGTGGTTGATTCGACGCTTCATCGACCCCCGTGCCGCCTTCAGGTGGCTGGTCAACGAACGCGACCGCCCTGATGGCGTTGTGGGCTTCGACTACGATGGTGCTGAGTTTTCGCACGTCGGATCACAAGTCACGTTTGAGGTTCTCGCAGCCAGTTTCGGACTGATGGGTGCTGCCATCGACTCAATGAGTGCGCTTGTCCACTATTTGGATGTTGGGGGGCGGGCGCCACCGGAAGCAGCTGGGGCAGAGAGCATCCTCGCAGGCTTGCGCCGCACCATCGCCAACGACGATCAGTTGCTGGATCAGGCATGCGCGGTTTTGGATGCATTGTTCGCGACCTTTTCTGAAGAGGCAGCTCAGGCTGGAGACACCACAAATGCAAGGGAGAGCTCGGACGATGTCTGAGTCCCCCATTCCCTCTTCAGAAGAGACGGCCGCCCCCCCCTTTGCGGGGTATCAGGTGCCACATGAGTCGCTGCTGGCATTGTTCTTGCGCTTCCTCCGCTTTGGGTGCCTGGCTTGGGGAGGGCCAGTTGCGCAGATCGGAATGATCAGACAAGCATTGGTGGACGACGAGCGCTGGGTGTCCAGTGCACAGTTCAATCGAGCTCTTGCGATCTATCAGGTTCTGCCAGGGCCAGAAGCACATGAGCTATGCGTCTATTTCGGGATGCTCGCACGCGGGCGTATCGGCGGCATCCTGGCGGGGCTGGGATTCATGCTGCCCGGCTTCGTTCTGATGTTCATTCTTTCCTGGGCGTATGTGCGCTTCGGACTGAAAGGCGAGGCATTCCAGTCCGTCTTTGCTGCCGTCCAGGTCGCGGTGGCGGCACTCATTGTGCGGGCGACATTTCGGATCGGAGGCCACGTGATCACTGATCGATGGCTGTTGGTCATAACGATCCTCGGAGCGTTCGCGCAAATGGCTGGCATCCATTTCGCCATTCTGCTGGCCTTTGGTGGCCTCACCTATGCGGTGTCACGCTGCTGGAAAGGCTTTCTTAGCATGGGCCTGCTGTTGCTTGCTGGTTGTGTGATCGGTCTAGTGGTCATCCGACAAGGTGGCCTCGCGGGCCTAGCCTCCTTTGCCGCCGACACTGCTCCCGCTTGGAGCTCGGCGAATGCAGCCAGCACCTCAATCCCTACCCTATTCGCTTCCGGCCTGAAGGCTGGCCTGCTGACGTTCGGTGGTGCATACACTGTCATTCCCTTCCTACAGCGGGATGCAGTCATACAGGGTGGGTGGATCAGCAACGCCCAGTTCCTCGATGGCATTGCATTGTCGGGACTACTCCCCGCGCCGCTGATCATCTTCTCTACCTTCATCGGCTATCTGGCCGGGGGGCCATGGGGGGCGGTTGCAATGACGGCAGGGATTTTCCTTCCCGCGTTTCTGCTTACGCTGCTTGGTCACAACACGCTGGAGCGGTTAGTCAATCGCCCTCGCATCCAGCTGTTCCTTGAAGGTGTGACCGCCGCGGTAGTGGGTTTGATTGTTGGAACAGCGGTAGCCCTGTTGCATCAATGTCTAAATGGCGTCGCTCCGATAGTGCTTTTCAGTATCGCCACTGCGGTTCTGTTCAAGAGCAAGGCGCGGCTGGTGATACCAGCAGTCATCGTGGGTGCTGCATTGTGGGGATGGGGCGTGCAGGCGGCTTTGCATCTCTGAACAAAGCAGTCAGGCATTCGCACATGCAGACGAAGTCCCCTCTTGGCCTCATACGAGGCCAAGCGTCATCCATGCAAGGGCGACATAGCGACCGGTTTTTGCCAAGGCGACGAGTGGCAGGAACGTTCGTAGTGGTTCGCGCATGAACCCAGCTGCAAGCGTCAGCGGGTCACCTATAACCGGAACCCAGCTCAACAGAAGCGACCAGCGTCCATACCGGCTATACCAACGACTTACCCTCTTCAATCGCACCGGATTGAGCGGGAACCACCGCTTTGAACTGAGCTGGAGAGCCTTGGAACCAAGCCACCAGTTAACTGTTGAGCCCAGGATGTTGCCGGCACTGGCCACGATGATCAGGGACACAACCGGGTAGTCGGCCAAAAGAAGTGCAACCATCATCGCCTCCGACTGGGCGGGAACTACCGTGGCCGCAAGAAAGGCGGCAAAGAACAAACCCAAATAAATCATTAGAGGTATCGCGGTCGGTGTGGTCGTCAGGGACAGCTTTCAGGCCACGCCCCTGCGCGCTCCCTCTCAATCAAGTGCCATCATCACGAAGATGCAAACAATTCATTAGATTCAATAAGTTGCAACCATTGGCAGGCCTCGCGTTGCGGTTCGCCTTTACAGCGCGGGCTAGCCCTCGCGTTCTACTGACACGGCTTGGGCCCCTCCAGATGCGCCATCTTTGCACTCATTGGTTGGGACGCGTCATGCCCGCTGTCGGGCATGGGCAGATTCCTTGTCGACAAGCGCTGGCAACCCACCTTAAGCTACCGACAATGTTCCGTACACCGGCCACCATCAATCTGCTCCGGGTCAGCCTCTTTGTGCTGTTGGCCTTGGGTGCGCTTGTGCGGCCGATGTTGAACCTGGTGGGTGACCTGCACTCCACTGAGCATGCGGTTGCGGCCGCCGCCGAGCATGGTCACCACCATCCTGGCGATCACGACTCGGACTCTGATCCAGAGCACGCCAAGGGCCTGCATGCCCTACTCCACTCGGCTGATTCCAACGGTGCACTCAGCCTTTGGAACCACAGTCATTGGGCGCCTACCGCCGCGCCAGAGACTTCGGTTCCTGCCTTAGACGTCCATTGGCGTCCTTCGCAACAACCTTCCAGCCCTTTCAGACCTCCCATCGTTTGACGAATCCGGCCGCCTTGTAGCGGCCTGATAGTGCTGGCCACAATTTGTGGCCGGCTGCGCTATTCGTCGAACAATCGGAGAAGAATCCGTGAATTTGCGTTGCATGTGGGTACTGACTTTGGTCGGTACCTGCAGCGTTGCCCCGTGGGGCTTCGCTGCCGAACCTTTGCGCTTGGAAGAAGCGGTCGTCCGCGCTCTCCAAGCGAATCCCACAATCCAAGCCGAAGCTGCCCGTCTGGAGGCAGTGCGCAATCGGGCCAACCGAGAAGCTCTTCCTGCACCCTATGTCGTTGGGGCCGATTTTGAGAACGTTGCAGGTACCGGCGGGCTGAGCGGTGTGGACTCGGCTGAAACCACGTTACGCCTCGGACATGTCCTTGAGCTTGGCGGCAAGCGTGATGCCCGCAGAGCCTTGGGAACTGCCGAGATCAACCTTCAGCGAAGCGCTGAAGGTATAGCCAGGCTTGATATCACCAACAGCACCGCACAGCGGTTCATTCAGACCGCGGTCGCCCAGGAGCACGTAGAACACGCCCAAGAGCGAGTTCGTCATGCCGACCGCACCCGTCGAGAAGTCGCCAGATGGGTGCAGGCGGCACGCAATCCAGACTCGGACCTTCGGGCAGCTGAGATCACGTTGGCCGATGCCGAACTGCAGCATGAGCAGGCACTACAGGCACTTCAGGGAGCCAAGGCACGCCTTGCTGCCAGTTGGGGAGCCCTAACCCCGGACTTCGACAGCGTGGCCGCGGATCTGGACACCCTGCCCCCGCTCGCGGATTTCGAATCCCTGGCCGTCCGCCTGCCGCAGACGCCTCAGCAGCGTCTTGCACAGCTCGAATCCGAATCCATCGCGGCTCGTCGCCGGATTGCTGTGGCGAGTGGGAAGCCTGACGTGAACGTCAGTCTTGGCGTTCGTCGCTTGGAGGCGACAGGGGATCAAGGTCTGGTGATGTCCTTCTCCGTGCCTCTTGGGAGCCAGCGGCGCGCCTCCTATTCGGTCGCCGAAGCCGATGCAGATCTGGCCGCAATTCAAGCACGCGCCCAGGCGGCAGGCCTGGAGCAACGCCAGCAGCTATTCGATCGCTATCAACAGATGCAGCAAGCCCGTTCCGAAGTGGAAGCGCTTCGCAACCGAATGCTGCCCAAGGCTCAAGAAGCGGTCAGCTTGACGCGTCGTGGTTTTGAAGCCGGTCGATTCTCATTCCTTGCTCTAGCCCAAGCCGAGAAGACCCTGTTCGACCTGCGCGAACGCGAAGTCGAGTCGGCCGCCCGCTACTACACCCTTATGGTCGAGGTTGAGCGCCTGACCGCCCACATCCCGGATGCCTCCCGATGAAGCGTTATGCATTCCTGATCCTTCTATCTCTGATGCTCGCCGCCTGTGGCGAGAAGCAGAGCGCTGAACCCATCGCCGGAGAAGCCTCAGCCGCCGCTGGCGCCGAATACGAACGCGGCCCTCATCGTGGCCGAATGCTGCGGGATGGCAACGTCGCCATCGAGGTGACGGTGTACGAAACCAACACGCCGCCCCACTTCCGCCTGTATGCATACCGGGACGACCAGCCTATCGCCCCTGGTGAAGTGACTGCCAGCATGGAGGTCACGCGACTTGATGGGGAAGTCAGTGCTTTCTCCTTCAAGGCAGAAAAGGACTATCTGGCTGCGAGTTCCGAGGTCGTGGAGCCCCACTCGTTCGATGTGAAGGTCAATGCGACGCTCGGTGGCAAACCTCATAGCTGGACGTACGCCTCCTATGAAGGCCGGACCACCATCGATCCTGAAGCAGCAAAGGATGCCGGTGTAGTCGTGGAGACAGCAGGGCCCGCGACGATCCGCGACACCGTTCAGCTGATGGGAGCCGTCGCGTTGAACGAGAACCGTCACGCTGCGATCAAAGCAAGGTTCCCGGGAATCGTGCGTGCGGTCCACGTGCAAGTTGGTGATCGGGTAGCACGCGGGCAAACCCTGGCGACTATCGAAGGCAACGAGAGCATGCGTACATACGCCGTCACCGCACCCTTCGACGGTGTGGTGCTGACTCGAGCTACCAATGTCGGGGACGTGGCCGCCGATAACACCCTGATCGAACTCGCCAACATGGGCGAGGTGTGGGTGGATCTCCGGGCGATCGGTACCGATGCCGAACGTCTGGCGGCCGGCCAGGCGGTGCAAGTCCGCTCGGCCACCGGGGAAGCGACCGTCGAATCCACTGTCGCGTCCCTGCTGCCCGTAGCGTCCAGCGGTCAGAGCGTGGTTGCTCGCGTGAACCTTCCCAATCCCGATGGGCGTTGGCGTCCAGGAATGACGGTCGCAGCGGAGGTCACCTTGTCTTCGGAAGAAGTGCCGCTGGCAGTGAAGGAATCCGGGCTGCAGCGCTTCCGTGACTTCACGGTTGTGTTTGCGCAGGTCAAGGATACCTACGAGGTGCGCATGCTCGAGCTGGGTCGGAGAGATGGCGAGTACGTCGAGGTACTTGGCGGCTTGAAGCCAGGAACGGAATACGTCGCCGAGCAAAGCTACTTGATCCGCGCAGACATCGAAAAGTCTGGCGCCAGCCACGACCACTAAGGAACAGCCATGCTCGAAAGAATCATACGAGCGTCCATCGCTCATAGATGGCTGGTGTTGCTCCTTGTTCTGGGGCTATGTGGCCTTGGCATCTGGAACTACAACCGGCTCCCCATCGATGCCGTTCCGGACATCACCAACGTACAGGTTCAGGTCAACACCGAGGCCCCCGGCTACTCGCCCTTGGAGGCGGAGCAGCGTGTCACCTTCCCGGTCGAAACAGCTCTGGCCGGCCTGGCCAAGCTTGAGTACACACGCTCGGTTTCACGCTACGGCCTTTCCCAGGTCACGGTGGTGTTCGAGGACGGAACGGATATCTACTTCGCACGCCAGCAGGTCGCCGAACGCCTGCAGCAAGCGGCCTCTGCCCTACCCTCGGGCCTGAAGCCCTCACTCGGGCCGGTAGCCACCGGCTTGGGCGAAATCTTCATGTACACCGTCGAAGCCGAGCCGGGCGCGGAAGACACGTGGACCCCCATGGCGCTACGTACGCTCCAGGACTGGGTCGTTCGCCCACAGATGCGTCACCTGAAAGGTGTCACTGAGGTCAACACGGTCGGTGGCTACGTCCGCCAGTTCCATATCACCCCCGATCCGTCGAAACTTCAGGCCTACGGCCTGACGATGCAGGACGTCCTTGAGGCTGTCGAGCGCAGTAATGCGAATGTCGGCGCGGGCTACATCGAGCGGTCTGGCGAGCAGTACCTGATCCGCGTCCCTGGCCAGGTGGCGGATATCGTTGGGTTGCGGAAGATTGTGGTGGCCACACGTGAAGGTCTTCCGCTTCGCGTTGGCGATGTCGCGGAAGTACTTGAAGGCAGCGAACTGCGTACCGGCGCAGCCACCAAGGATGGCAAGGAAGTTGTCCTCGGAACCGTGTTCATGCTGATCGGCGAGAACAGCCGTGAAGTAGCACAGCGCAGTGCAGCCAAGCTCAAGGAAATCGACAAAACCTTGCCCGATGGCGTTCGCGTGCATGCGGTGTATGACCGTACCGAGCTGGTTGATCGCACCATCGAGACTGTTCGCAAGAATTTGTTGGAAGGCGCTCTCCTCGTCATCGCCGTTCTGTTTTTGCTGCTTGGCAACCTGCGCGCAGCATTGATCACCGCGGCAGTGATCCCGCTGACAATGCTCTTGACGATTACTGGAATGGTCGAGAACAGGGTTTCTGCAAACCTGATGAGCCTGGGAGCGTTGGATTTCGGCCTGATCGTAGACGGCGCGGTCATCATCGTGGAGAACTGTCTGCGTCGTTTCGGCGAAAAGCAGCATGCTCTGGGGCGTTTGCTTACCCGCCAGGAACGATTTGAGCTGGCCGCCAGCGCCAGTGCCGAAGTGATCAAACCCAGTTTGTTCGGCTTGTTCATCATCGCGGCGGTCTACATCCCGATCTTCGCCCTGTCCGGGGTGGAAGGAAAGATGTTCCACCCGATGGCATTGACGGTGGTGATCGCGTTAACGGGCGCAATGGCGCTCTCGTTGACCTTTGTGCCCGCGGCCGTCGCCCAGTTCGTGACGGGCAAGGTGTCGGAGAAGGAAACCCGCGCCATGCGTGCGGTCAGCCGCTTCTACGGCCCGCTCCTGGAAAAGGTAATGTCCGCGCGTAAGTTGGTAGTTGCAGCCGCTGCAGTACTAATTGTGCTGTCGGGTGTTCTCGCAAGCCGCTTGGGCACGGAGTTCATCCCCAACCTGGATGAAGGTGACATCGCGTTGCATGCCCTTCGCATTCCAGGTACCAGCCTGAGCCAAGCAATCGGTATGCAGCGACAGCTGGAAGCGCGGATCAAGGAGTTCCCTGAGGTAGACGAAGTGGTGGCGAAGATCGGCACCGCAGAGGTTGCCACCGATCCGATGCCACCCTCGGTCGCAGATACCTTCATCATGCTCAAGGATAGGAGCAAATGGCCGAACCCACGCAAGCCGAAGGCTGAACTCATTGCTGAACTGGAAAAGGCGGTGCGCGCCATTCCCGGCAACAACTATGAGTTCACGCAGCCCGTTCAGATGCGTATGAACGAGCTGATCGCCGGTGTCCGTGCCGAAGTAGCGATCAAGCTGTATGGCGATGACCTGGATCAACTGGCTGCCATCGGGGGACAGATCGAAAAGGTTGCCAGCAGCATTGACGGCAACGCCGACGTGAAGCTGGAACAGGTCACGGGCCTGCCGCTGATGACCATCACTCCGGATCTGGATGCTTTGGCCCGCTATGGCGTATCGATTGATGCGGTCCAGCGGACCATTTCCATGGCGCTGGGTGGTGAAACCGCCGGGCAGGTATTCGAGGGTGATCGTCGCTTCGACATCGTGGTTCGTCTACCTGAGAGTATGCGGGAGAACCCAAAGACCCTGGCCTCACTCCCAGTAGCACTACCGGTGAGCGAGGGATCGACCCGAGGCTATGTCCCGCTGGGGCAGTTGGCAAAGGTTGAAGTCGCCCCTGGCCCGAACCAAGTCAGTCGCGAGAACGGCAAGCGACGCGTGGTCATCACCAGCAACGTCCGTGGTCGTGACCTTGGCTCATTCGTGGAGGAGCTTCGTGAACGCGTGAGCACCGAAGTCGCGATGCCGGAGGGCTATTGGGTGGAGTACGGCGGTACGTTTGAACAGCTGATCTCGGCCAGCAAGCGTCTATCCGTTGTCGTACCCGTCGTGCTGGTGCTCATCTTCGGCCTGCTGTTCATGGCGTTCGGCTCGGGCAAGGATGCCGCCATCGTCTTCAGCGGTGTGCCGCTGGCACTTACTGGCGGTGTACTTGCGCTGGCGATGCGGGGAATCCCGCTATCCATCTCTGCGGGCGTGGGCTTCATCGCCCTATCCGGCGTCGCAGTGCTCAACGGTTTGGTGATGATCAGCTTCATCAAGAAGCTGCGCGAGGATGGGGCTCCACTCGAGCGCGCCGTCCACGAGGGTGCGATAACCCGCTTGCGGCCAGTGCTCATGACGGCGCTGGTGGCAAGTCTTGGGTTCCTGCCAATGGCCCTCAACGTGGGTGCCGGTGCCGAGGTCCAGCGTCCACTGGCCACGGTTGTGATCGGCGGCATCGTCTCGTCCACGCTGTTGACCCTGCTGGTTCTGCCGGCGCTCTATCGCCTCATTCATCGCGACGGCGATCTCAACAATTCGGAGCGCTCATGAGCGCTCCAACCAATCTAGAAACAAAGGAGCATTTCTTGCGCAACATCAAGCTATCGGCGGCGGCCTTGACGGGCATTGCGCTGCTGATCACAACGGCAGCTGCAGTGGCCCATGGCGTTAGCGAGGGCGACGCTGCATTCCTCGAAGAGAGTTCTGGGCGAAACCTACTCGCATTCACCTACCTGGGTGCGAAACACATGTTCACCGGATACGACCACATCCTGTTCTTGCTGGGAGTCGTTTTCTTCCTATATCGCATGAAGGACGTAGGCATCTACGTCACGCTTTTTGCCATCGGTCACAGCATCACGCTTCTTCTGGGCGTGCTGGGTGGCTTTCATGTGAACCCGTACATCGTTGACGCCATCATCGGCTTGTCGGTTGTCTACAAGGCGCTTGACAACATGGGGGCCTTCAAGCGCTGGTTCGGCTTCCAGCCCAATACGAAGGCTGCGGTAATGGTCTTTGGTCTTTTCCATGGCCTCGGCCTAGCCACAAAGCTCCAGGATTTTTCGCTTTCGCGCGAGGGGCTGGTTGCCAACATGCTGGCATTCAATGTTGGGGTAGAGATTGGCCAGATTCTCGCGTTGGCTCTCATCCTGATCGTCATGGGCTTCTGGCGCCGCTCGCCGATGTTTACCCGCCAAGCTTTTGGCGCCAACGCCGTTCTGATGACCGCAGGCTTTGTGCTTATTGGCTACCAGCTCACCGGCTACTTCGTTTCCTGATCGAGATAATTCAATGTCCATTACTGCAAACCAGCCTCTTCCGAGCACCGGCCGCCTGCTCCGTGCCACTTTCGTCGCAACAGCGGTGGCGGCAGTGTTGTTGGTCACTACCGTCCTACCTGCCGAGTACGGCGTTGACCCGACCGGTATAGGTCGAACATTGGGTCTGACCAAGCTGGCCGAGACGTCGGCTGACAGCGATCCGGTCGCCACTGCGGCGGTATCCAGCATCAATAGCGATGCCAACCAGACCCTGGCCGAAAAGGCGAAAGCCGCTTTCGGGGAGAACAAGGGCCAGGCGCTGGATGCGGCTGCGACCTCCCTTACTACGGGCCCAATCCGGACAGACACGCTCACGGTGACGTTGGCGCCCGGTAAAGGTGCCGAAGTGAAGGCGCACCTCAAGCAAGGGGCCGGCGCTGTTTATCGCTGGAAGGCCACGGGTGAAGTAGCCGTAGACATGCATGGCGAGCGCCCGGACGTGAAGGGTGCATGGACCAGTTATTCGGTCGAAGCCGCACAGAGCGAAGCCGAAGGCACCTTCATTGCGCCCTTCGACGGCACCCACGGCTGGTACTGGCAGAACCGCGGCACGACCCCGGTAGACGTTTCGGTCGAAGTCATCGGCTTCCAAGCCGATCTGTATCGCCCCTGATCTGGCCACACTTGTTTTCAACCCGCGGTGTAAGCGCCGCAATTTCCGGAGTGTTACCCATGAAGATCCGCAATGCTCTTGTAGCTACCTTCCTCGCAGCAGCATTCACCTCGGGTGCCGCAATCGCGCACGACCCTGCTCTGCATGAACCCGCGCCGGCTCCTGCGGCAGCTGTAAAGAAGCCCAAGCCCACCACCTGCGAGCAGCTGGCCGATACGTCCAAGTACGACGTGAATCTGAATCATTCGGCCACCAAAACCCTGAAGTCCACCTGCGATGCTCGCAGGGCGGAACCGGCAAAGAAGTAAGCTGACTGAAAAGCAGGGCGGTGCCATCCAGGCGCCGCCCTGCTTCCCCGCATGCACGAGCTGAGATTCACGCCATGATTGATGTTCTGAAGAACTCAAGCTTCCGGAGCCTGTTCGCCGCACAAGTCGTAGCCTTGGTTGGCACGGGATTGGCGACAGTTGCGTTGGCCTTACTGGCGTATGACCTAGCGGGCGCCGAGGCCGGCACCGTGCTGGGTACTGCTTTGGCGATCAAGATGATCGTCTATGTGACACTCGCTCCGGTCTCGGCGGCGGTAGTACTTCCAGCGTGGCGAAAGCGGGTTTTGATCGCACTCGACCTGGTTCGGGCGGCGGCCGCCCTCACCCTGCCCTTCGTCACCGAGATCTGGCAGGTGTACATCCTGATCGCATTGCTACAGTCGGCTTCTGCTTGCTTTACCCCCCTATTTCAGTCGCTCATTCCAGAGATCCTCAAGGAAGAGAAGGACTACACCAAGGCGCTATCGCTTTCGCGGTTGGCCTATGACCTGGAAAGCCTCCTGAGTCCGGCCCTGGCTGCGGCATTGCTTACCTTGATTAGCTTCCACGGGTTGTTTGCCGGAACCTCAGTTGGTTTCGTGCTCTCAGCTATGCTGGTGTTGTCGACCGCCTTCCCACTGATTGTCGATAAGCGCGGTGATGACGGCCCTTATACGCGAGCCATCCGCGGAATGCGCATCTATCTGCGTACACCTCGCCTGCGCGGACTGTTGGCACTCAACCTTGTGGCTGCAGCAGGCGGCTCGTTAGTATTCGTCAATACCGTGGTTGTGGTCCGAAGCGTACTTCAAGGCGGCGAACGTGAAGTTGCGTGGGCCCTTGCGGCTTTTGGTATTGGCAGCATGGCCGTTGCCATGCTGCTGCCGAAAGTACTGGATAAGGTCTCTGATCGGCGCGTAATGCTTGCCGCCGCGAGCCTGATGCTTGCGGTGTTGATGGGCCTGCAAGGTGCTTGGATCGGCCTTGATGGTGCGATCAACTGGCTTGTGATCATTCCGGCCTGGATACTGCTCGGCATGGCATACGCGGGGTTGGTCACGCCAGGCGGGCGGTTGCTTCGTCGCTCCGCAGATTTTTCCGACTTACCATTCCTGTTCGCAGCACAGTTCTCGCTGTCACATGTATGCTGGCTGATTGCCTACCCCCTTGCCGGCGTGGTGGGGGCGAAATGGGGGCTATCGGTGGCTATCGGCGCACTGGTGGGTGTTGCCGGCGTTGGGCTTTTGCTTGCTTGGCGCTCGTGGCCAAGGGCAGATCCCGAGGAGATAGAGCATAGCCACGATGACCTTCCAGACGATCACCCGCATTGGATAGAGCACGCCCGGAAGCATGGAAAGCATTCACACCGCTTCGTGATTGACCTACTGCACCGGAGGTGGCCAGGCTGATGTGGTGTCACCCGTCTCTCCACTCTGCGCCCGCCGATTTCGCAAGATCGCGTGGCGCGCCAGATGGTCGAACGCACCACTATTCAGATGGCGAGAATCAAGCGGGAGCGCCCCGCTTCTCTAGCCTCAGCGGGGGCGGTGGCTGATTCACCCGAGACCTGTGCTAAGAGGCGCGTACTTTGCCTACCTACGCCCCTGAGCCAGCACCGCGGTCCGCAGCGTCTCAATCAACTCGACTAAGGGTAAGTCCAACTGATTCGTCAGTTCGATGAATTCGATGATGTCCAGTCGGCGTGCGCCAGCTTCGACCGCGGACAATCGCTGTTGCGGCCAGCCCAAGCGTGCGGCCACATCGGTTTGGGTTAGGCCCAGCGCTTCACGGCGCAGGCGCAAGCGCTGCACCAGTTCCCGGTAGGCCTGCGTATAGATGGTTTTTGAGTCCATGGTCGCGTTTCGTTAGCGACCAAGGAATCTATGACCCTCTACCGAATACATGAAAAACGTGTAACCTGCGCTTATGGCTAGGTCGAGCATCTCCCATGCCCCGCAAAACAGCCTGTCGCGTTCATCGGGCTTTGCCGGAAATTCCGGAGAGCTTGAATTTGGTGAGCTTGGTTTCCTGGTGGGCCTTCGAGATGTCCATGAGGGTCGGCAGGGAATCGTTACGTACAGGGCCAAATGCCACCTAAGCGATTGAAACGCAATGATAATTGTCTTGTCCCGATGGCGGATGTCCCCGTCTATGGGGCCTGTTCAAGGACTTTCGCTGTATAGCTCAGCGGCGCCACTTCCCTTTCAAGATCCAAGTGGTAGTCGCCGAAGCGATTGATGTGGCTGGTCCGGTAAGGCGACAGGCCGGCCAGAATCTCGGGCGTCAGTTCAATCCCCTCCTTCTGCATTACGGCCAAGGTCCGGCTCATGCGTTCCACGTTGTGGAGGATGATCATGTTGGCCACCAGCTGGCTGTACTTGATGATCTTGCGCTGCTCGTGTTGGACGTTCTCAGCAATGATCCCTTGGCTGCCAAAGAAGACCCACTTCACGAAGCCGTTGTATTCCTCGCTCTTGTTGGTCGCAGCATGGATCGTTTTGCGAATCTCGTTGTCATCGATGTAGCGCAGCAAGAACAGCGTTCGGACGGCCTTGCCAAGTTCCCGGAAGGCGAAGTACAGCTTGTTCTTCCGGCTGTAGGTGCCCAGCCGGCGCAGGATCGAGGACGCGGTGATCTTCCCCAATCGGATCGAGATCACTACCCGCAGCATGTCGTGGAGATGCGTCGCGATCAGTTGCCAGTCGATGCTGTCTCCGAACAGTGCCTGGATATTCTTATAGGTCCTGCCAGGTTCGGGCCGGAAGAATGTCAGATCCTTGATGTTTCGTATCCTGGGCATCAGCTGGATGCCCAGCATGTGGGCCAAACCGAAGACTGGGTAGCTTTGGGCCTGCGTGTCGCCATGGACGATCTCAGGCTGGATGTCGGAAGTGTTGGCCAGCAGGCCGTCGAGGATGTAGATGCCTTCGTGCACACCACAGGGAATGAAATGGCTGAACAGCGCCACGTATTTGTCGGACACATGTTAGTAGCCGATGCCGCCGTAGCCGCCGTAGCGGATGTGGTACTCAGACAGCAGGTTGTCCTCGTAGACGCTCCATTTGGTGCCATCTGCTGAGGCGCTTTTCCCGCTGCCCCAATAGCCCGGGAGGTCGAATTTATTGTAGGTATTGATGACCTCTACGATGGCCTTCTCAAGCACATCCTCGGTCACGTATTTCAGGTTCAGCCAAGCAACCTGGCGCCGGCTGAAGCCCTTGATCGACCGCGCCGTCTGCGTCGGACCCAAGTTGCAGCCATAGCAAAACAGCGTGGTGATCACCCGTCGAGGGAGATCTTCAACCTGGCTCTCGGTGCCGGCGATCGGACGGAAGAATCGGTGCAGATCCAGCCATTGGCTGGCGTCGATCAGGACATCGACGATGCTGGACTCCGGGAGCCGTTCGGCGATGAGGCGGTCCACGGTGGCAATGGCGCTTGAGACCTCGGCGCGTTGCCCCTTCCGCAGTACCAGGCGTCCTTCCAGAATGTCCGCATGAACATTCTCGGGGAAACGCTCGTCAACTTCGTCGGCCAAGTCGGTCAGTTGTGCGCGCAACCCGGCCACGAAAGTCGCAGCGTCGGTGGGCAAGCCTGACACCTGGCCATAGGCTTCCAGTTCCTGGGCCAAGGTGGCTTCATCGACCAGCTGCTCGCGGTAGTCGTCAAATCGTTCGCTGCTCGGGATGAAGAGATCTCCCGACTTCAGTTCGTCCTTGACCTGCACCAGCACGGCCAGCTCGAAGTACTTACGGTGCATCCAGCCGGCGCCTGCCGCGCTGGCCCGCTTGCCAAACACGTGCTGACGCCAGAGCTTGGACATCCAATCGAAGTCCTTTTCCGGGTCCAGGCCGAGGGATGCGACCTCGATCAGCTCACGGCGTTGGTTGCGCAGCGACAGCACCGCTGCAATCAACGGCTCCATGCCGGCATCGTGGCTGGTTGCCCGCAAGTTCATCAGCTCCAGCCCATTGAACAGCAGCGGCCTGACCGCGCCGTAGGGTTGCAGCATGAAAGGCAGATAGTTCTTTCCTGCGTATGCCATATGTTCTTCGCATTCGGCCAACAAGGTCGACACTTCCGCTTCCAGACTGTTATCGATGGCATCCACGCGCTGACTATCGCTGCCGTCGAGCTGATAGGCCTGCAGGATTTCCTTGAGCTGGCCGATCAGGAAGTCGGCCCGCTTGGCATGTTCGAGCTGGTAGGCCAGCAGCTTTTGCTGGGCCGTGTTCTCCAGCCCGCGCACCTGCTTGATGAACAGCTCGGCTGCGTCATCCAGCGTCTTGGCATGCTGGGCGCGAATGAAGATGGTGGCCAACGCATAGCGCTTGTCCGGAGCCAGTTCGGCTAACTCGCTGGCGTCATAGGCGCGAGCCATTGCACGGAATTGCTTGAGCTTGGGCACCGGCACATCGATGGGAGGCAGCTGCTCGGCCAACTGCTGCAGCATGCGGATGTGCTGCAGATAGAACCGGACCTCCTTGTTGGTCGGTCGGCCAGGCTCGCGCTTGAGCGATTGCCAGCCAGTAAATCTGGAGCCTTCCGGTGCGCGCAGCAATTCGTCAATGAGCGTGCGCGTGGCAGGCGTCAGCGCGTGACTGATGCTGCGGTAGTAGCCCAGATTGACCCGCTCACGTGCGCCGATGGCGGCCAGCTCCAGGGTGCGGAAGCCTGGCAGTTCGTAGCGGTGGTGCACCAGCTCTTCGAGCAGGACGTTCACGATGTCCGGGATGGTGTGCTTGGTCTGGGCTGCTCCGGTGGCCACCGTGTCCAGCCAGGCCAAGCCTGATTTGTCCAGGGGATGTACCCCGATGAACTGCCGAAGCTGCGGCATATGGCGGCGCTGGCTACCGGAAGCGTCGTAACGTTCGAGCTGGTCGGTGTCCAATACGCGCCCGAGTCGGGCGGCCTTGGCGATGTGCTTCCGGATCCGCTCGGGCACTTCGGCTAACACCGTGAAGTAACCCAGGCGCTGGAAGAGCTTGAGATGAATCAGTACCGCCAGCTGCGGTCCCGGCTGGGTGGTCAGCTGCTTGGCGAATGCAATCTCAGCGGCGGTGGGGGTATAGATCTCCTCCAGTTCCTTGGCGGTGGGATCAGGCTTCAGTCGCGGGTAGGCGGTCTCGTGAAGGGTAGCCATTGGATCCGGAGGTTATGAGGGGATCAATCCCAGTGCCGGCCGTCGTCTGTATTGAGAGACGCTTCCAGGAAACACTGGTGCGTATCGGCCATGCGGTGCATGTCATCGAGCAACGTGGCCAGGATTTCATCCAGATCCCGGTCGGGATCGGTGGGAACAGTCAACTGGTACTCGCTGCTGGCAGTGTTCAGGCGCACAGCCTGGAACGGGGCCAAGCAGATCTCTTCGATCCGGCCTCGGGCCTTGGCCGCGCCGCGGCCCGTGCGGGCAAACGGGGTCAGCACCATGCGCAGGCGCAGCTGCAAGGCCGGTTTGCCCTCGGGCGCCGGCAGTGCCATCGCCGGTACCGGCGCGGTTGGACTGGGCAGGCTTGCTTCAATGCGGTCACGGGCAAAGGGGTCACGCCCGTCCAGATAGCGCATGGCCGACTGCACATCGCGCCAGCCCACGTACTCCATCAGCGCCTTCATGTCCCAGCCTTGGTCGTTGGCCCAGCTGGCAAAGCCGCGGCGCAACGAATGGCTGCTGTGGAGCCCCGCATCGGCAAAGCCGGCACTGGTCAGCAACTCGCGTAGCAGGCGCACCAAGCTGTTGGGATGCAGGCCCTCGGCGCTCACCTGGCCCCATTGGTTAACCGCCCGAAACACCGGCCCTTCGTGCAGGTCGGCCGCCTGCAGCCACACCTGGGTCGCCTCCACCGGGCACAACCGCGACAACGCCGGCACCTTGTAGGTGACGCCGGCGGCCTGGCGGTCGCCCTTGCTGCGCGGCAGGAAACAGGTCATCCCCTGTCCCGGCACCAGCGTGAGATGGGCCACGTCCAGACGCAGCAGTTCATCGCCACGGAAGCCCCGCCAGAATCCGAGCAGCACCAACGCTCGGTCGCGTTGATGGCGCAGCGCCGCCGCTCCGTCGCCCCGGGCATGCGCCGCCGCGATCGCGGCAGCCAACCAGTCATCGAGCTCGACCAGCCGCCGAATCTGCAGCGGCGCGGCTTGCTTGACCTGGCCCGGGTGCAGGGTCTGGATGCCTTTGAGCACCTTGCGCACCAGCGGCGACCGGGTCGGGTCGACAAAGCCGTGGTCGCGGTGCCAAGAGGCAATGGCGGCCAGCCGGTGGCGAAGCGTGCTGGCGGCTAGGGTCTGCGCATACGCGGCCAGGTACCGCGCCACGCTGTCCGGTGTCGCTGGGAGGTGGCCTTGCCATTCAACCTCGAAGTGCCGCAGCGCCGACGCATAGCTGCGCACCGTGTTCTGGCGCGTGGCTGCATCGAGGTAGCGGTCCAGTTCGGTCACTGGCGCGTGGCCTCCACAGCGACCGGCTGCCGCAGGGTCGACAGGATGGTGCATTCAGCCCGCTGCCCACCGTGGCAACTGGCAATCACCCGTTCCAACTCGGTGGCCATGCGCTCCAGGTCGGCCATGCGCGCCCGCACGTCGGTCAGATGGCTGCGTGCCAGCCGGTCCACGTCCCCGCACGAAAGCTCCTCATCGCCGGCCAGCTGCAGCAGGCTGCGGACCTCCTCCAGGCTGAAGCCTAGGTCCCGGCCGCGCGCAATGAAGCGCAGCCGCTCGATGTCGGCCGGGCCATAGACCCGGTAGCCATTGCCCGAGCGCCCCGGGCGCGGCAACAGGCCGATCCGCTCGTAATAGCGGATCGTCTCCAGGTGGCATCCACTGGCGTCGGCAGCCTCACTGATTTTCATTCGTAGTACGCTTGACTCCGTAGTAGCTACGGACTTTACACTCACCTGCTGTGTCATGCCAGCGACCCGCCCGGGCCCGGCTTCCCTGCGACTGGAGATGTTCCGATGAGTGATTGCGGCTGCCACCACGAGGCCAAGAATGCGCAGGAGCGGCGCGTCCTCTGGATCGCCCTAGCGTTGAACGCGGCGATGGCCGTGATCGGCGGCATCGCCGGCTGGATTGCCCATTCCACTGGCCTGCTGGCCGACGCTCTGGACATGCTGTCCGATGCCACCGCCTATGCCATTGGCCTGGTCGCTATCGGGCGCACGGCGCGCTTCAAGGCCAATGCCGCTTGGGTCAGCGGCAGCGTGCTGCTTGTGCTGGGTGTGGGCGTGTTGGTTGAGGTGGGCCGCCGGGTGATGTACGGCGCCGAGCCGGTCAGCGGCTGGATGATTGGCACCGCCCTGCTGTCGCTGGCGGTCAATATGGCGGTGCTGCGCATGCTGGCACCGCTAAAGTCCGGCGAAGTGCATCTGCGAGCGACGTGGCTGTTCACGCGGGCCGATGTGGTCGCCAATGTTGGGGTGATCCTGGCCGGTCTGTTGGTGTGGTGGCTGGCCAGCCCGTACCCGGATTTCGTGATCGGCGCCCTGATCGGCCTGTATGTGATCAAGGAAGCCTTCGAGATTTTAGGTGATGCCCGCCGGGCAGGTGCCGACGCGCGCAAGACGGCTGCATGACCAGGCTTGGCCGACTGAGCTCGGACTCTGGCGGCTGCGCTTGAACCCGGCACTGTCACGTGGCGCAGCTGGCCCCCGACCTAATCCGTCGCAGCTCAATCTGCGTGACCGTGCGGAAGCTCAGGCAAAACGTTAACTTTCTGTTCTTCGGATGCCGGATTCCGTCAATTTCCCGCGCCAGCTTTTGCCTGGCCACCTGACTCGCAGAGGCCACTCGAGCCCGCGAGATTGATGAATAAGCGTCAGCTTGCTGATGAGCGGGACCCAAGGTATCTTTCCGGCCTCAAATGTATCAGTCCTAGCCACACGTGCCTTCCATTGTCATCCATGCCAAGCGCTACGCTCTGGCACTGCTGCTCGCAGTGATGATCATCGTGCCTGTCGTTGATGCTTCGGTCTGCTTCTCTGAGGAGCAGTCACACCAGGAAGTGGCAGGGCCAGGCGATGGCCACCCCGATAAGGCGCATGCCGCTTGTGGTCACGGTCACTGCCACCACAGCAGCACTTTTGTGGCGTCCAACGGTTTCACCAGTGCCGAAGCCGCAAGAAATGAAGGCGGGCACACGTTCTACGAACAGCCCATGACGTCCCACATCCCGGACACGCTGATTAGACCTCCCAGGCTTTGATCGCATAACAGGCGCAACGCGCCTGTCAGTCCTTCTGCGATCACCTTTGTGTAGGTCTTTCCATGAACACATCTTGTTGCTGGGCGCTCCGTGCGCTCGGCCGACGCGTGGCTGCACGTGCAGTCGCCGGCCAGTACTGCGCCGCCTTGAAGAAGGCGACCTGAATGCCCTTCTCAACATCTACCAATCTCCGAACTGCACGCGATCGAGCGGCACTACTGATGGCAACCTCCGTGCTTGCCATCGGCGCATCTCTTGGTGTGCGCGATTTTGGGCCTGTCGACGAACCGAGATTTGCCTTGGTTGCCACCCAAATGGTGGCAACCGGAAGCTCGCTGTTCCCGCGTCGGGGAGCGGAGCTGCAACCAGACAAGCGTCTCTTCATGTGGATCTCGGCTGCACTGCTGTCACTGACCCAAAACCTGCGGACCGCGGTCCTGGCCCCTTCGCTGGTGTCAGGCGTTGCATATGTGTGGATGGCTTTCCATCTAGGAACGCGCAATGGCGGCCGTGTGCGCTAGGGGCGCGCGCGGTGGTCAATAAAAAGGAATCACCAATGCATTACGTGAAAACAGAATTCAACCGAGGCAGTTCGCGCGGGGGCCTAGGCTCAGATCCACTGGGCCGTCTTGGCAAGCCCATCTGCGGCCCGCAGCTGGGCGTCAACACGTTGATTATCATCGTGGCGATGTACTTCACGTTCTTTCTCAACAGCGCGTTCTTCGCAGAAGTAATTGCGAAGAGTGGTGCGGACGGAGCAGCTCGTGCGCTACTTGTTATCTCTACGGGAGCGATCCTCACTGCCTTGAATGTGCTCATTCTCGGATTGCTATGCGTTCGATGGACGGTGAAGCCGGTTCTTGCATTGCTTCTCGTCGTGTCCGCTACTGCTGCCTACTATTCAGACAATTACAGCGTCTACTTCGACGCCAGCATGGTACGAAATGTGCTGAAGACCGACGGCGCTGAAGCCGGAGAGTTGCTGACCTGGGGCTTCTTTCTTGCGGTACTAATTAAAGGCGTCGTGCCAGCTATCGCGGTATGCATGGTAAGGCTCCAACGTTCTTCCAATGTGACGCGGGCGATACTTGCAAGAGTGCTTCTACTTGGCATGGCGGTTGTTGTAATCGTTGGCGCGGCAATTGCGTCATTCGACGACCTCTCATCACTCATACGCAATCACAAGCAAGTCAGATACCTTGCAAACCCTGGAAACTACATCGCTTCCATTGCGAAGGTTGTGCGAGAAGACACCCGTGCGGAGCGCGGTCCGATCCAAGTGGTTGGCCCCGATGCCATGATGACGCCTCATCCGCCAGGCGCGAAGCCCCACTTCTTGGTCATCGTTGTAGGTGAGACGGTTCGTGCGCAGAACTGGGGTTTGAATGGATACGGCAGACAGACAACGCCACAGTTGGCAGCGTTGGACGTCGTCAATTTCTCAGACGTGACCGCCTGCGGGTCAAACACCGAAGTGTCGGTGCCCTGTATGTTCTCTGCGTACGGGAGGCGAGACTACGATCGAGACAAGATCAAAGGTTCGGAGTCGCTTCTGCATGTTTTGGAGCGTGCCGGGGTCAGGACCCTATGGCGTGACAACCAGACTGGATGCAAGGGCGTCTGCTCTGATCTGGCATTTGAATCCTATCGCGTGCCGGTCAAGGATGTTCTGTGCGACGACCAAGCATGCCGTGACGAGATTATGCTGCAAGGTCTGCATGACTCGATCGAGGACAACCCTGGTGATGTCGTTGTCGTTCTACATCAGCTGGGGAACCACGGACCCAGCTACTTCAAGCGATACCCGGAAGATCTGACGAAATTTACTCCCGACTGCCGAAACGCAGACTTGGGCAAGTGCACACGCGGTGAAATCGTCAATGCGTATGACAACGCGGTCCTTGCGACAGATGACTTCCTTGCAAAGACAATTCGCATGCTTGAACAGGACAAGAGTCACGATACCGGGCTGATCTATGTCTCCGACCACGGCGAGTCATTAGGGGAGGCGAACGTCTATCTTCACGGGCTCCCCTACGCTATCGCCCCTGATACTCAGATCAAGGTGCCGATGGTGATGTGGATGTCTGATGGTATGAAGAGCAGCAACAACCTGGACCTTCAATGTGTCCGGGACCGATCAAAGCAGCCGTCCAGCCACGACAACCTCTTCCATTCTGTGCTTGGCCTGATGCAGGTTAGGACGACGGTGCTAGACGAGAGCCTAAATCTGTTCTCAGGCTGTACCAGCAACGCCGGTCACAGCCTATAGCCGACCACGGCGAGTATCGCTGTTGGAAGACCCGTGAGCGTCTCTTGGGCCCAAAAGAAGGAAACATCGAAGTGGCAGATATGTACGGTCATCGTCCGCGGAGCATTGCGCGCGTCTTTGAGGCGCTTCGCTGGTCTCTCCAGGGGCTGAGATCAGCTTGGCTGCATGAATCGTCGTTTCGGTTGGAAGTTGTTATGGCCGCGGTGGCATTACCTACAGCTATCTTTTTCGGCAACTCAGGGGTAGAGCGAGTGCTTCTCATGGGGAGCGTACTGTTCGTTTTGGCATTCGAGCTGCTGAACTCCGCTATCGAGGCAGTGATCGAACGGTATGGCCCAGAAATCCATGAGCTGGCTGGTCGTGCGAAGGACATGGGGTCGGCTGCGGTGTTCGTGGCTCTTTGCAATGTCGCCCTCACATGGGCCGTTATCCTTGTGGGTTGATTCCCTGGGTCCCGACCTGAACGGGGCTAGGGTGCGTTCAAGCACAGCCACCGTAGTGTTTTTATGTAATTGTATCCGTCCAAAAGAGGTTGCTAACCTTTCCCAATGCGTCGCTCTCTGCCTGCTATTCGTATATACCTGATGCTGCTGCTTTTGGCGGCGTTCGTGGTCGTGCCTGTGGCCGAGGCATTGGCGTGCGCGCAAGAAGCGACGGTCAGCGTGGGCGATGTGCACGCCTTGCAAAGTGATTCAGACTCCGAGTCGAGCAAGAGCAAGGATTCGTCCAGTGCCGATGCCTGTGGCCATGGGCATTGCCACCATTCAACGGCAAGCTTCCCAGCTGCCGGTCACGACGATCTGTTCGCCGATGGCCGGATTTCGCTGCACAGTACCGAGCACGGGGACGTCTACGCCCTCCGACTCGACGGACCCATGCGCCCCCCCCGTATCTGATCTGGCTCTGCCCCGCATTTGCGGGTAGTTCGCTCAGATAATTTACGGGAGTTTTTATGTCGATTTTGACGGGTCGGTCGCTTTCAGCGACCGGGTTGGCTGTCGCTGTTCTGCTGGCGTTGGTGCCAACCGGGCATGTAGCTGCTCAAACTGCACCATCTTACGAATCGTTGCTTTCTCGCTTGAACCAGATGCCTGCGACGGTCCAAGGCGTCGCGCTGGCTGAGGCAGCCGAGGCGCGGGTACAACAGGCTCGGGCACTGCCCAATCCGACGGTCTCCATCGAAGCGGAGAACGCCTACGGCACTGGTCCCTACAAAGGTTTCTCAAACGCTGACAGCATTGTCACCCTCTCCCAGCCGCTGGAGATTTGGGGTCAACGAGGGGCCCGAGTGCGCGCCGCGCGTGCGGAGGCTGGGGCTGCAGGCTTGCGGGGTGATCTGATGCGCAGTGACGCAGCGGGTCGCCTGGCTGCGACATACGCCGAAGCAGAGGCTGCGCTGCGCCGATATGAGTTGGCCAGCGAGGCATTGGCCTTGATTGAACAGGACGCCAAGGCGGTAGCTGCGATGGTCAGCGAGGGACGTGAGCCCAACCTGCGCGGTGTGCAGGCACGGAGCGAGGTCGCCAATGCAAAGGCCAGCCTAGATGAGGCCGAGGCCTACCGGGATGCGGCGCTTGCTCGCCTAGCCGGGGTGTCCTTAGTGGACAGCCCGCTGACCGACATCGGCGAAAGCCTGCTTGACCGAGTGCCCTCTCACCCAATTGACAATGAGGCCGCCCCGCTTGCCGTTCGTATCGCCCAAGCCGAAGCGGACGCCTCCGGCCGCCTTATCGATGTTGAGCGCAAGCGTGCGTTGCCACAACTGAGTGCATCCGTGGCTCAGACGCGCTTCCGCCAAGCGGGCGACCAAGCTTACAACGTGGGCATCAGCCTTTCGATCCCCCTATTCGATCGTAACCGCGGTGCGATCCAGGCGGCCTATGCGGAACAACGTGCTGCCGAAGCGGTTCTGGAGGCTCAGAGGCGTGACAGTGAGGCGGCCCGTTTGGGAGCGGTAGCGAGTCTCAAGGCATCCAACAGCCGCGCACGAGCAGCGGATGAAAGCGTACAGGCCGCAGATGAAGCCTATCGGCTGGCCCGCATCGGATTTGAGGCAGGTCGTATATCGCAATTGGAGCTGCGCAGCACGCGATCAACCCTGATCGCTGCGCGTGGCAGTGCTGTGGATGCCCGTCTTAGCCGGGTGGCAGCAGAAATCGACCTCGCCCGCCTTGAAGGGCGCGCACCGTTTGTGGAGGCAAAATGAACAAGTACGGAAACAAGACGCTCATCGGAGCGACGCTGCTGGCTACCTTGATGATGACCGGCGCGCTGACCTCATGCAGTGGCGGGGCGCAGGAGGATGCCAAATCCACCGGTACGGAGGCAGAAAAGCCGGCTGGAAAGGATGATGGTCACGACGATCACGCAGCTGACGCAAAGCCGGGCTCCGCCGAGGCGCACAGTGAAGGTGATGGTGATGGCGAACATGGCGAAGAGGAGTCCGAGGAAGGTGTAGTCAAGCTGACGCCTGACCAGATCAAGGCATCTGGCATCGGCGTGGTGGCTGTCGGCCGCGGCGGTGGCGCATCGACCCGCCTTGCAGGTCGCGTCGAGCCGGCCATCGGGGGGCGTGCTGCCATCGCCTCAACGGTCACCGGCCGCGTTGAGCGCGTGCTTGTTGCGCCGGGTACAGCCGTCAAGAGCAACCAGCCCCTGGTGATCATTGTCAGTGGAGAAGCTGCGACCTTCAAAGCCGCCGCCACTGCCGCTGCGGCGGAGGCCGAAGCCATTCGCCTGGCCTACGGCCGCGACAAGTCTCTTGTCGAGCAGGGCGTAGTGGCTCGCCAGGAGCTGGAGGCCTCGCGCGCGCGCTCTTTGGCCGCTGATGCCGCCGCTAGTGCTGCACGTGCACAGGTAGCGGCCAGTGGATCTCCGGACAGTTCCGGCCGGGTGACAATCTCCAGTCCTGTCGCTGGCGTGGTTGGCAACGTCCAAGTGACGCCCGGTGGTGTCGTCTCAGCTGGAACGCTTGTTGCGGAGGTTTCCAATCCGGACATGAATGAACTCGTATTCACTGCACCGCCAGCACTGGCCACTCTCGCGGTGCCCGGAATGAAGCTGGAAGTGACTGGCCCGGGCGGAAGCTTCGAAGCTGAGGTGATTGCCGCCGCTGCGAATGTGATGCAGCAGGGAGGCACCGCGACCATTCGCGCCAAACCAATTTCGGAGAAGTTGCCACCGGCCGGCTCCCCCGTTTCGGCCGTCATCATCGCCGATAGTGCCGCTGAAGGTATGAGTGTGCCGGCGGATGCGGTCCAAAGCGTTGATGGCAGAAGTGTTGTCTTCGTTGCCGTCCAGGGTGGTTTCCAGGCTACGCCGGTACTCGCTGGTCGTCGTGCAGGTAATCGAATCGAAATCCTTAACGGCCTGACAGGTAGTGAGCGCCTCGTAGGCGCCAATGCCTTCCTGCTCAAAGCCGAACTGGCCAAGGGCGAAGCCGAGCACGGCCACTAAGGGAACTCATACACCATGTTCAAGATCATCATTGAAGCAGCGGTCAAGTTCCGTTGGCTCGTGGTGTTTCTGGCTGCTTCGATTGCCTGCTTTGGCTTGTTCCAACTGAGCAAGCTGCCAGTCGATGCTGTACCAGATATCACCAACCGCCAGGTTCAGATCAATACCATCGCACCTGCCCTTACTCCGGAGCAGATTGAACGCCAGGTCACCTATCCTCTGGAGACGGCCTTGGCCGGCATCCCAGGTCTGAACACCACTCGCTCCCTATCACGCAATGGCTTCTCTCAGGTCACCGCGATCTTCACTGATCAGACCGACATCTATTTCGCCCGCCAGCAGGTGGCAGAGCGGATGCGGGAGGCTGCCGGAGATCTGCCCGAGGGCGTGTCCCCCATGCTCTCCCCGGTTACAACCGGGCTGGGCGAGGTTCTCATGTGGACGGTGGACTTCAAGCCATTCGACCCCAAGAAGCTGGCCAAGCCCGGCCAGGCTGGCTGGCAAGAGGGTGAGGTCTACCTGACACCAGAGGGCGATCGTCTTGGAACCGCCCAGGAGCGCGCAACGTACCTGCGTACTGTCCAGGACTGGATCATCGCACCACAGATGCGCTCCAGCCCCGGCCTGGCCGGTGTTGATACGGTGGGTGGGTACGTCAAGGAATACGGCATCTACCCCGACAGCGCTCGACTGGCGGCATACAACTTGGGTCTGGCCGATCTGGTCCAAGCACTGGAACGCTCCAACGTCCAGGCTGGCGCGGGTTTCGTCCAGCGTGCGGGCGAAGGCCTGGTCGTTAGGGCAGACGGCCTTGCCCTGACGACCGACGACTTGGCTCAGTCGCCGGTGGCCACCAAGGACGGTGTGGTCATCCGGGTGGCCGATGTTGCCGAGGTCGGTATGGGGCGCGCCCCACGGCTTGGTGCAGCTAGCCGAAATGGTCATGAGGCGGTACTGGGCACGGCACTGATGATCGCCGGCGGCAACAGCCGCACTGTCGCTCAAGCTGCAGCTGAGCGCCTGGCACAGGTCAATGAATCTCTGCCCGCCGATATCTTCGCAGAGCCAGTGCTGGACCGTAGTGTGCTGGTTAACTCCACTGTCAAGACTGTCGCCAAGAACCTGACCGAAGGTGCCCTGCTGGTCGTAGTTGTGCTGTTCCTGCTCCTGGGCAACCTGCGTGCGGCAGCCATCACCGCATTGGTCATTCCGCTGTCGTTCCTGTTCGCTGTTATCGGCATGAACAAGTTCGGTATCAGCGGCAACCTGATGAGCTTGGGTGCGCTGGACTTCGGAATCCTTGTAGATGGCGCGGTAATTGTGATCGAGTCCACCCTGCTGATGCTTGGCAAGCGGCGTGCCGAACTTGGCCGACCCCTCAATGCCATGGAGCGACTGCGTGTAGCCGCCGACTCGGCGAGGAAGATGGCGCGTCCTGCAGCCTTCGGTCAGGTGATCATCCTGTTGGTGTTCGCACCGATCCTTACCTTGGAAGGTGTGGAAGGCAAGACGTTCCACCCGATGGCCGCCACCTTCATGCTCGCCCTCGTTGGCGCATTCATCTTCTCCTTTACCTTCGTACCGGCGATGGCTGCCCTGCTGGTCAGGGAGCCCAAGCTCCACGCGAAGAAGGAAGGACACGAGGGCGACCAGGACGAAGAACATGAGACAGCCATCATCCGCGTCCTGCGCGGCCGCATCGAACCGGTGATCCAAGCGGCGATTCGTAGGCCCAAGGCAGTGTTCGCTGGCGCCCTCGTGATGCTCGCAATGGGCGTGGTCGGCTTTACGATGCTGGGTCGAGAATTCATGCCAACGCTTGATGAGGGAAACCTCGCTATGCAGGCGTTGCGTGTGCCATCTACGTCGCTTGAGCAATCGTTGGCTATGCAGTTGGCGCTGGAGAAGGCCATTGCTGCTGAACCAGAGGTTGTGACGGTCTTCTCGAGGACCGGTACTGCTGAAGCAGCTATCGACCCCATGCCGACCAACATCTCCGACAGTGTGATCGTACTTAAGCCGAGAAAGGAGTGGCCAGACTCTTCCCTGAGCAAGGAGGATCTGATTGCAAGGTTTGAGACGATCGCCGCCTCGCAGATAGGCAACAGCTTTGAATTCAGCCAGCCCATCGAGCTGCGCTTCAATGAGCTGATCTCAGGTGTACGTACGGACCTAGCCGTCATGATTTACGGCGATAACTTCGAGCAACTGCAAGCTGTTGCTGACCAGGTCGCGCTGAAGCTGAGAAATACTCAGGGCGCAGCGGATGTCCGTGTTGAACAGATTTCCGGCCTGCCCACGCTCAATGTGGCAATCGATCATCTTGCAGCTGCGCAGTATGGCCTCACGGCGGCGGACGTGAGCGACGCACTTTCGACCGGTATTGGCGGCGCTGCGGCAGGCAAGATCTTCGAGGGCGACCGCCGGTTCGATGTTGTGGTGCGCCTCGGCGACGATGCACGCAATGACCCCGATCAGCTCGCATCGCTGCCGATTGCAACCCCAACTGGGGGCATCGTGCCGCTCTCCTCTGTCGCACGCATTGAGATCAGCGAGGGGCCGAACCAGATCAGTCGAAACAACGGGAGCCGTCGTGTCGTGGTGCAGGCTAATGTTCGCGGTCGTGACCTGGGCGGGTTTGTCGGAGAGGCCCAAGCTGCGGTGAAGGACGTGAAGCTTCCACCAGGCGCCCACATGACGTGGGGCGGTCAGTTCGAGAACTTGCAGCGGGCGGAAAGGCGACTCATGACAGTTGTGCCGATTGTCTTCCTGCTAATCGGAAGTCTTCTGTTCATGGCATTGGGCAGTGCGAAGGAGGCGAGTCTGGTGTTCACCTGCGTCCCGCTTGCCCTGGTTGGCGGAATTCTCGCATTGCTGGTGCGTGGTATGCCGTTCTCGGTATCTGCCGCTGTCGGATTCATCGCGGTATCGGGTGTTGCGACGCTGAACGGATTGGTGCTCATGCAAGCCATCAGAGAGAGGCTTGATGCCGGTGACAGTCCATTGATCGCTGCAATGAACGGTGCCGGCAGCCGAATTCGAGCTGTGGTGACCACGGCGCTGGTGGCGATCGTCGGCTTCATTCCGATGGCTATTGCGAGTGGATCTGGTGCTGAGGTGCAGAAGCCTCTCGCCACGGTGGTCATTGGCGGCCTGTTGACCGCAACAGTACTGACACTTCTTGTGCTGCCGACATTTGCGGGGCGCCTGGCCAAGCCAGATCCCAAAGGGCAACCGGGAAATGTTCCCTGATTGATGGAGTGTTTGTGTCCGGCAGCGTATCTGCCTGCCGGACTTCCCGATCCATTCTTATGACGTTGGAGGGAACACATGAACCTGACCACAGAAGTCGAATTGCCGGTCGTACTCCCAGGCGTTTCTCGCGACGATAACTGCGTCCAAAGGCTGGTGGACGGGCTTCAGGAAATGGACGGAATATCACGCGTGCACGTGCGCGGTGGTAGCGATGGGGCTTGCGGAACACTTTGCATTCATTACGCGCCCGAGCTCATCTCGCTTCAACGAGTGCGAGAGGTGGCGTCGTCCATGGGTGTCAAGCTGGGTGAGCGGTATGGTCACCTCTCCTTGGAACTGGGTTCAGCAGTTCACGCCCGGAAAGCACGAACAATTGCAGGCCAACTACAGGCTTTGCCGGGGGTCATTGAAGCCACCACCAGCCCGACTGGCGGCGTGAGCCTCGAATACGATCAAACCAAGACAAGCGAGACGGAGCTGAGAGCAGAGCTCCACGCGCTGGGTGTAGGGCAAGGCGCATCCGGTCCGAAGGAAGACTTGAAAGATCAGCACGAAGGTCACGAACACAAGGACGGACAAGACCATGGTCATTCCCACGGAGGCGTATTGGGTGGCAATAGCGAGCTGATCTTCTCACTTGCCTGTGGCCTGCTCCTGATCTTGGGATTTGCGATTGAAAAGCTCGGCTTGCTCCAAACGCCATGGATTCCTACCGCATTTTACGTAGCTGCCTACCTCTTTGGCGGCTGGTTCACGCTTGGCGAAGCGATTGAGAACGTCAAGCTGAAGCGTTTTGAAATCGATACTCTGATGCTGGTTGCAGCGGTAGGTGCGGCAGCGCTGGGCGCATGGGCCGAAGGCGCCTTGCTTCTGTTCCTCTTCAGTCTAGGTCATGCCCTTGAACACTACGCGATGGGCCGGGCTAAGCGCGCGATTGAAGCTCTTGCAAAGCTTGCCCCAGAAACCGCCAGGGTGCTGAGGGATGGGCAGGTCGTGGAAGTCAAGGTTGAATCGTTGATACCTGGAGATGTGGTGGTTGTTCGTCCCAATGATCGGATGCCGGCAGACGGATTCGTCGTCAAAGGCACTAGCAGCGTTGACCAAGCCCCTGTCACCGGGGAAAGCATTCCGGTAGATAAGTTGCAAGTCACTGACCCTGCTCAGGCACGGGGTCGGCCTGATTCGGTGGGAATGGAGTCCCGCGTCTTCGCCGGCACTATCAATGGCTCCGGCGTCCTAGAGGTCGAAGTCACGCGTCGATCAGGCGAATCGGCACTGGCCCGCGTAGTCAAGATGGTGAGCGAAGCCGAAACCAGGAAATCGCCAACGCAGCGCTTCACAGACAAGTTTGAGAGGGTATTCGTTCCCGCTGTTCTGATCTTGGCCGTGCTGTTACTTTTCTCATGGATCGTGATCGATGAGCCATTCCGCGACAGCTTCTATCGAGCGATGGCGGTACTTGTAGCGGCAAGCCCTTGCGCACTGGCAATCGCGACTCCAAGCGCGGTTCTAGCGGGAATTGCGCGAGCTGCGCGAGGTGGCGTACTCATCAAGGGTGGCGCACCACTGGAGGAGCTGGGCATGGTCCGTGCCATCGCGTTCGACAAGACTGGAACGCTCACTGAAGGCAAGCCGCGAATTACCGACATCAAAGTGATGCAGGGAACGACAGAGCAGGAACTGCTTCACGTTGCCGTCGCCGTCGAGGCTTTAAGTGACCACCCTTTGGCCGCAGCTATCGTTCGAGATGGTAATACTCGCCTGGGCGATGGACCGGTCATGGTAGCGACAGACCTCGCTAACTTCGCTGGAAGAGGCGTTCAGGCGAAGGTGAACGGCATTGACGTGTGGATAGGAAAGGCAGAAATGTTCGGTAACGACGGCATTGGCGCTCTATCCGCGGGTGCGGAGTCTGCCATTGAGGAGCTCCGTAACGCCGGCAGAACCACGATGGCCGTTCGCCTAGGTGATCGCGACCTAGGTGTCATCGGCCTTATGGATACGCCCCGGCCAGAGGCGCGTGAAGCCCTGGACAAGCTAAGGCGCTTGGGCATCCAACGAATGATCATGATCTCTGGCGACCACCAGACTGTAGCTCAAGCCGTGGCAACGGACGTGGGTCTAAACGAGGCATGGGGAAATCTCATGCCTGACGACAAGGTGAAGGCAATACGTCAGTTGAAGGAGACGGAGCGAGTGGCAATGGTCGGCGACGGTGTGAATGACGCACCCGCAATGGCTAGTGCCAGCGTCGGAATTGCAATGGGTGCCGCCTCTTCGGACGTAGCGCTGGAGACTGCCGACGTCGCGCTTATGTCTGAGGATTTGAGACAGGTTGCATTCTCTGTAGCGCTTAGTCGACGCACGAAACGGGTGATCCGTCAGAACGTGTATGTGAGCCTGGGCGTCGTAGCGTTGTTGGTTCCTGCGACCATCCTAGGTCTTGGCATTGGACCGGCTGTGGCAGTGCATGAAGGTTCAACCTTGTTGGTTGTATTCAATGCGCTGAGGCTCCTTGGCTTCCGTCAGTCGTGACATGCGAATTCTAGTGATTGAGCGCGATCGAGAAGTCGCTTTGAAGATTCTGGCCTACTTCGAGGCCCGAGGGCATCAGCTTGATACCATCGGGGACGGCATCGCCGGCCTTCACTTTGCGGCGTCCAATGGTTACGACGCAGTCATTCTTGATTGGATGCTTCCTCGCATGGAAGGCCCGGAGGTTCTGAGAAGGCTGCGGTTGAATCACGGTGTTTCAGTTCCCGTTGTGATGTTGGCTGCAAAGGTTGCGCTCTCGGACAAAATCATCGCTTTCCGCTCCGGTGCAGATGACTATGTGACCAAGCCTTTTGAGCTCCCGGAGCTCGAAGTTCGCCTAGAGGCGTTGGTTTCCCGTACGGAGGGACGCGTAACAAGGAGGCGGCTGCTGATCGGAGAGCTCACGTTGGACCTGAGTACGTTGGAGGCCACACGGGCTGGAAAACGACTGCATCTGTACCCAGCTTGCAGGAAGCTCCTTGAAGCGCTGATGCGGGCAAGTCCTGCCGCTGTGACCAGGCGGCAGCTTGAGCACACTCTCTGGGGTGACGACCTGCCCGACGGGGATCTTCTGCGATCACAGATGTCCAGCCTGCGGCGAAGCATTGATGGTCCGTTTGAGGAAAAGATGATCCAGACGCTGCCGCGGGTTGGGTATCGACTGATACCGCCATCAAGGCCTATGCCCCCCCCGGGGAAGGGAGGCCCTATGACGGTGAGGCGTAGACATGGCTGCAGAGCCGTCAGTGCAGACCTTGAGCGCCTGACTATTTGGCCACGTATTCTGATCAGAGTATGACCATGTGGAAGCCAGCCGCACTCCCAATTGGCGCGTTCTTGGCCGCAGCGATTTGGGGCGCAGCGGCCATGGTGCCCTTCGCGCCGGCATCAGAAGAGATGATGTTTTGGATACCGGTGTCGATTGCGCTAACGAGTGCGGCTGCTGCATTGGTAGTTGCGATGATGCAAGACATCATTCTGGTCGCGGTAAAGAGATGGCCACTGTTCGTGAAATTCTATCCAACCCTCTGCTTGGAGCCACTCCCCTTTGCATTCCTTCCAATCGTGCTGTCACTCGCCGGAATTGCGGAGTTCGGTCCAGCGATGCTGAGTGCAGCTCTATTGCTGATCGGCTTCTCGTTTGCGGAGACTCTCTTCGCCGCCGCCCTCCACAGAGCCCGGGCGACGCCGACCGCGGTTGTGATCTCGACGCAGTGCGCTGCTCTGGTGTTTGCAGTTTACATGTACAAGAAAGGCATCCAAGCGAACGTCAGTGACATCAGTTGGCCGTGGTTCGCATCGTCTGTCACTGCCATGAGTCTATTCTCCTTCCTAGTCGGAAGGTATTGGGCCAACCTGCTTCGTGATGCTGAGGTGGGGTTCTCTCCCTTACTGAAGTGGGTTCTGGTCACCTTCATAGCTGAAGGATCTACTAGTGAATGGAGCCGGTGGAGATTGAAGCAACCTATTAAGCAACGCAGACCACCGGGGCTTCGGTCCAAGCCTCGCAGGAAATAGGATCCGATCAACCAATCCAAATCATGGAGGCTAATTCTTGACAACTGCGAGCGCGACAAATATGACGCAAGGGCGGATGGGACCACCCGTCGTCAGTCTCGCTCTGTGAGAGGTGGCGCATCGAGATCACGTTTGTGGAGGTCTTCTACCGGCCGGAAGCAATACCCCGAGGTAGGTCCGTGGTGGCGACTTCTGGTTTCAATGCGCCCGAAGCCCACCGGAGCCTCAAAGATGCGCGCTCAGGGTTGCAGCGGTCGCTGGCGACAGTCGTCATCGGCCGGAGCCTGTCCCCCGCCTACCAACCTTGCTGGCAAGGCCGGTGTTTTTTGATTGCAAGATTCAGACCTATCCCGCCTGACAATCACATTCCCTGGAGTCACCGCCAACATGAATGAAGCCGAGCTGGAACAAGTGCGTACGGCGATGTTTACCGACCCCGGCGTGAAAGCGGTGGATGACCTGCGCCTAGTCCCCGCCAAAGAGCGCGGTCGTGCGATCGCGGCCACCATCACCGTCGCTGCGCCCTCGGTCGACCTGGACCTGGTGCATGCGGTGATCGCCCGCGTGCTGGCCGATCAATTTGACATCGATCAGGTCATGCTGTGCTTCAACGACCCGGGTCCGGTGCCACCACAGCCCACCGCGGCGCCCTTGAAGAAAATGTGATCGCCCGTGGCTCTATGCGTCTGCGTTGGCGGGCGCATAGAGCTGATAACCCGGCAACGCGCACGCGCCGGCATACACAAAGGCCACGCTTTGCCGCGCCCGGGTGAAGGCCACGTAGTACTTTGGTGGGGCGGTGATACGCGCTGCATCTGCCGTGCGCAGGTACTGTGTCAGCGGGCCGTTCGGAAAGATGAGGACCCGGCTGTAGGTGCGGCCCTTGCACTGCCCAAAGTTCACGGCCGGTAGTCCGTCGCACGCTTGCCGCCGGTCATGCCGGAGCACGGTGGGCGCAAACTCCTGCATGTACGCTTCAACATCCGCTGGAGCGACGAGGTAGATGCCATCGTGCCCGGTGACCTCGCCATTGCCTGATTGGGTTCGCGGCATCTGCGGATAGAGCGTGTCCGCCATATCGCACAGGGCCTGGACGCAGCGAAGGCTGATGAGGCGGTGATCCAGCTGGCATAAGCCGTCCGCCTCCCAAATCTGAAACAGCGCTGCCAGATTGGGTCCACGATACTGGCTGTGCCTTTGAGCATAGTTGGTGGCATACGTCGCCTGCCGCGTATCACCCACCAACGTGATGGCAATGCCGCTCTTCAACAGCCGCTCGACCAGATCCAGATCAAAGCCGGCGAGGTCCTGAACTTCGTCGATGTAGAGCTCGTCGTACATGGCCGCCAGGCGTGCCATGACCTGACCTTGGGTGAGCTCATCGCAGCGCACAGCGAAATCGGCCGCCCGGTCCGAATACATCCGGTTGCCTGCCAAGTAGTGGCGCGCCACCTGGGTGCGTGGGGCCCTGTTATTGGTGACACCTTCTACGAACAGGATGGTCTCGATGCGAGGCTCAGGGCAAAGCGCTGCCTGGTACGGGCGGATGCACTGGCACAGCAGGAAGCCATACCAGCTGTGCAAAGTGACATGCACGGGGACCGCACCGGCGTGGACCTCAAACGAGCGCCGGATCTCTTCTAGATTCTCCAGCGTGTAGGTGACAATCGCGATGCGACGCCCAGGCCGCTCCAGGGCCTGCCGGACCAGCAAGGTGGTCTTGCCCGAGCCGGCCGCCGAAAGCAGGACCCGGTTAGGTGATGGCGCGCTGGACATAGTCCGGGAACCTGATCGAGTGCGGGCTGTTGAAGATCGCCAGGGCCGTATCGGTCTTATGGCCCTTCATGTACTTGAGCAGCGCCACCTCATCGGCAAACGTCTTGCCCAGCACGGTGTTGAGCTCAGCCAGCGAGTTGGCTTTGATCAGCTGCTCTTCCAGCGATGGGGCACTTTCGTCGGAATCGTAGTAGATCGCGGTAAGGTGCTCGGCGTAGCGAGCCTGCACAACGGCGATGTCGCCATCGTTGTCGGTGATCACCTTGGCCTGAATTTTCAGCCGATCTGCAATCTGCAAGAAGCGTTTGAATGCCAGCGATTTGACCGAGATGATGTCCACGCCATGGGCCATCGGCGCCACGCCGTGGTGGTCGCTGTAAGCACGCTGCACGATCAGCTCATCGGACGGCCCTTCCACCAGGATCGCCTGTTTGGCCAGGATCAGCCGCAGCGTGTCGTGGCCAGGCAGCTTCATGAAATAGTCGTGGGTATCGGATGGCAGCTGGTCCAGCTTCATCTGGCCCTGCGCGCTGAAAAGGATCACGTTGTCCACGCCCAGCTTGTTCAACACGAAGCTGCTGTGGGTGGCGATGATCACCTGCTGGGCGGTGGAGAGGGCCGCAATTTTGTCGATCAACTGGGTCATGCTGGAGAAGGACAGATGGTTCTCTGGCTCCTCGATCAGCAGCACGTGGGCCGCCCCGGCCGCATGCATGGCCAGCTTCATCTTCACCGCACTCTGTTCGCCCTTGCCGGCCTGGGTGAAGGGGAGCTCATCCAGGTACGGTGACAAGCTGGTTTCCCACGTTGAGCGCGGCGACGTGTCCACACCCACCGTCAGCGCCCGGTGGCTGATGTCCCCCGTGTGTTCGGTGAGGTAGGCGTTGATCGCTGCCACATCCGCTTCTTCGGAAAAACTCTGCCGCATGCGGCGGAAGCTCAGCGACAGCGAGACGCGTTGCGCCGGCGTTAGTGCTTGCTCGATGATGCCGGCGATATAGCGATCGGCACCGGACAAGGTCTTGATGCCGTGCGTGTCGATGATGGTCGAGTCGAACGGAATACTGCGGGCGGTGACGCCATTGTTGGCGAAGGAGTACCAGCGCACCGTGTAGTACTCCACCGGCAGGCTGACCGCGCCCTGGTGCTGCTGCAGGTAGGCGTTGAACTCCTCGCGGTAGTCGTCGTTGAGCTCGACCAGCAGGCGGATGCCGGCGGTATCCAGGCGCAGGGAGTTATTGGTGCCACGCAACGACGCCAGCGCGGCGTCTCCGCCCAAGTAGGCTTCGACGGAGATCCGTGGCGGCGAGGCCGGCGTGCCCGCAGCAAGGGTCGCCAAATATTCCTGCACCGTGGGCTGGTGAAACAGGTAGGGCGTGAGCTCGTAGGCGAGATTGCGCCCATGCAGTTGCCCGGTGACCACCGCGTGGATGGCCTCCAGCAGGGTGGACTTGCCGACCTCGTTGTCGCCCACCACCAGATTCATGTGGGCGTTGAGCGGCAGGTCCAGATGGCGAAACGACTTGAAGTTGTCGATGACGATACGTTCGATCGGCATGCACAGTCCTTTGATGGCCAACGAGCTCGGTGGCGGAACCTGCCCAAACCTTGGCTGGCCTCCTTTCCGCTCTGGGCCATACTACCCAGCGATCGCCGGTCCTAGGCGGTTTCGTACTGTTTTGACGGCTGGAAATGGCCGAAGCGCTTGTCACGCGGGATAATTCAATATTATCCCGCCTTTAGATACGACCCGTACTCGGCGAGTAGTGTAACTTGATTGGTATGTAATTACGTGGTATGTAATACATTACGAAATAGTCGGAGAGTGCGATGGCACGCGGCGGCTTGTACAAGAGCGACATCCAGAAGGCCCGCGATGCGCTGCGGGCACAGGGCAAACACCCGTCGGTGGACGCGGTGCGGGTGGCGCTGGGCAACACCGGCTCCAAGACAACCATTCACCGCTACCTGAAGGAGCTGGAAGAAGATGAAGGGCAAGGCCTTGGCGCCAAGGTCGCGGTCAGCGACGCGCTACAGGACCTGGTCGGTCGGCTTGCCGGTCGCCTACACGAGGAGGCCGAGGCTGTAATCGCCGAGGCCCGGCAGCGCTTCGAAGCGCACTTGCAGGAGCGTAGCGAGGCGCTGGAACGCACCCAGCAGGAGGCGTCCACGCTGAGCGCGCAGCTTCAGCGCATTGAAACTGCCTTACGCGAAGAAAAGACGACCCACGCCGCAGCCCAGCAGGCCTTGGCCGAACGGGTCACCGAGGTCGCGCAGCTCGGCGAACGGATCGCGGGACTGACCGCGCGGCTGGCGGAGCACGAGGCGCATGCCCAGTCGCTGGAGCAGAAGCACCAGCATGCTCGCGAGGCGTTGGAGCACTACCGCACCTCGGTCAAGGACCAACGCGAACAGGAACAGCGCCGCCACGAGCACCAGGTGCAGGAACTGCAGGTCGCGCTGCGCCAGGCCAACGAGGCGCTGACCGCCAAGAACCACGAACTGGTTCAGCTCAACCGCGACAACGGGCAGTGGCTGGAACGCCACAGCCGCCTAGAGAGGGAACTGGCGCAGGTGCGGCAAGCTGCGGACGACCAGCGGAAGGAGCTGGACGCGCTGCGGCTTACGGCTGCGGAGTACCAGGCCTTGCTGGCACGCTGGACCCAGGACGCCCAAGCGTTGGAGAGCGCACGGGTCAAGCTGGCCAATGCTCACGCCGACTTGGCCAAGGAGCGAGAACGGCGTGAACAAGCCGAGGCCGAAGCGTTGCGTGCCGGTGTGCGCCAGGACACCTTGGAGCAGTTGCTGGCGCAGTTGCGGCCCGATCGCGCCGACAGTTCAGGTACCAACAAAAATCCGGCAACCAAATGATTTCACGGAAGAAAAAAAAATTCTGGGGGGCATTTTTGCACGTATCTCGGCTTAACCCCACATCCGCCATCCTTATGGGGTTTCCATGGGGGGTGCGCGTGACTTTGTCCGTCGACTCAACACCGACCTTCGCTCGACGCCTCCAACAAGCCCGCCTGCACACGGGTTTGTCGCAGAAGGAGTTGGGCATCCGGGCCGGTCTGGATCCTTACGTGGCCAGCCCCCGAGTCAACCAGTACGAACGTGGCAAGCACGAGCCCAAGCTGGAGACTGCTGAGCGGTTGGCCCAAGCGTTGGGGATCCCCGCCGCCTTCCTTTACACCGACGATGATCTGCTGGCCAAGTTGCTCCTGCGCTGGGGCTCGCTAAGCAAGCAGCAGAAGCGGGAGTTGGTGAAGCTGATCGAGGCCACACCCGAGAAGTAAACCGAACAAGCGCTAGCCCTATGGGCAACCCTTCGCCTCAACCCGCCCATTGGGCGCTCCTGGAGGGAGCTGCAGTGGCCGTGACTAGTGCGACTGACAAGTGGCGGCATCTCAGGCCTACTTGAGATTTTGTTCACGACCGATACACACGCGCCTTGTCTAAAGTGATTTACAATGTCGCCCGTGTCAGCCTCCTCACTTCTACTGCGACTGCTCCTGATCGTCATGCTCGTGCTTAACGGCGCGTGGTCGGCATTTGCGTCGATCAGTATGAACCCGGCCATGGAAGCGCAGGCCAGCGAAGTGGCTGCCGCGGTGCAAGGCGACGAAGACTGCGTCGCCCATCACAGTGCTGAGAATCATCCCGATGCCACCTCGATTGAAAGGGCTGGCACTGGGCATGGCGACCATGCCGGTCCCGACTGTTGCAAGTCTTCTGCGTGCCGGTGCGCCTGCGTACACGCGTGCGCGAGCGCACTTCCGGCGCGCCTGCATGTTTCGGTGCAACTGGCCTTGGGCCTGGATGTCATGCCGCTGCCCCTAGGGCATGCGGCACCTGCCTTGCCTCATCTGATCCGACCACCGATCGGCTAAGCGTCCCTAAGCGCCGCAATGGCGCCGTTGGTGTGGCTTGCATGCCTATTTATAGGCCAGCCGCCCGCTCTGTACCACCGCCCGCCGGTGGCAACACGACGCTTGGAGCATTTTCATGTCGCATGATGATTTTCGTGGTCCACACGGTGGACCGCCGCTGCTACCTTCGCGGCGGCGATTTGTCCAGGGCTTGGCCTTGGGAGGCGCAGTCGCAGGATTAGGTTTCTGGCCCAAAGCCAGTTGGGCGCTCAAGGGCCCGGGACAACCCAACGTACTATCGGGCACCGAGTTTGACCTAACCATCGGCGAGACGCCGATGAACTTCACCGGCAAGACCCGCACCGCGATCACCGTCAATGGGTCCGTTCCGGCGCCGTTGCTGCGTTGGCGGGAAGGCACCACGGTCAACCTGCGTGTCTCCAATGCATTGCCCGCTAACTCCCTCCATGGCGCGGACACCTCCATCCATTGGCACGGCATCATTTTGCCGGCCAACATGGACGGCGTGCCGGGCCTGAGCTTTGACGGTATCGGACGTGGTGAGACCTACCACTACCGGTTCACCCTGCATCAGGGCGGCACCTACTGGTACCACAGCCACTCGGGGTTCCAGGAACAAGCCGGGCTCTATGGCCCGATCATCATCGACCCATTGGAGCCGGAGCCCTTCAGCTTCGATCGCGACTACGTCGTGATGCTGAGCGATTGGACAGACCTGGACCCGACGGCCCTGTTCGATCGTTTGAAGAAGATGCCGGGCCATGACAATTACTACAAGCGCACGGTCGGCGATTTTGCGCGCGATGTGAAGCGCAACGGCCTGTCGGCCACGTTGGAAGATCGCAAGATGTGGGGCGTGATGCGGATGACGCCCACGGATCTGTCCGACGTCAACGCCAACACCTACACCTACCTGATGAACGGCACGACCTCGCTGGGCAACTGGACCGGTTTGTTCCGCAGTGGCGAGAAGGTGCGCCTGCGTTTCATCAATGGCTCTGCCATGACGTACTTCGATGTGCGTATTCCGGGGCTAAAGATGACCGTGGTGGCAGCAGATGGCTTGTATGTCCATCCGGTTTCCGTCGACGAGTTCCGCATCGCGGTAGCAGAAACCTTCGATGTGATCGTGGAGCCCTCCGGGCAGGACGCATTCACCATCTTTGCCCAAGACTCCGGTCGCACCGGCTACGTCAGCGGCACGCTCGCCGTGCGCGAAGGATTACGCGCGCCCGTTCCGTCTGTGGATCCCCGGCCGCTGCTGACGATGGCAGACATGGGCATGGATCATGGATCGATGGATATGTCTGGCGGCAGCAAGGGCATGGAAGGCGGCTGTGGTGCGGCCATGGGCATGCCTGGCATGACCCCACCTGCCAGCGGTAACGCGACCTCGGCCCATGCAGGCCATGCGATGCCCGCCGCCGGCGATGGTGCCATGGCAGGCATGCAGCACGGGGGCATGCAATCACACCCTGCCAGCGAGACCAACAATCCCCTGTTGGACAACCAGGCCATGAGCGTGAGTTCGCGCTTGGATGATCCGGGTAATGGCCTGCGCGATAACGGCCGTCATGTACTGACGTATTCCATGCTCAAGAGCACCTTTGAAGACCCTGACGGACGCGACCCCGGTCGCGAGATCGAGCTGCATCTGACCGGACATATGGAGAAATTCTCCTGGGGCTTCAACGGTCAGAAGTTCTCCGATGTCAAGCCGCTGCGGCTGAACTACGGCGAGCGTATGCGCATCGTATTGGTTAACGACACGATGATGACCCATCCCATCCATTTGCACGGCATGTGGAGTGACGTGGAGGACGACAACGGCAACTTCATGGTGCGCAAGCACACGGTGGATATGCCGCCGGGTAGCCGACGCACGTATCGCGTGCGTGCCGATGCGTTGGGCAGCTGGGCGTTCCATTGCCACCTGCTTTATCACATGGAAGCCGGAATGATGCGCACGGTGAGGGTCGACGAATGAACATCAATAGACGCGATACCACCCTGACTGCGCTGACGCTGGCTATCTCGCTGGCCCTGGCCAATGCGGCCAGCGCCCAATCCATGCAGCACGGCTCCATGCCGATGGAGCAGGGCGCGCAGACCCAGACTCAGGATCACTCTGCACAACAGGCGCCGACATCAAAACCTGCGCCAGCCCAAAAGCCTGCAACACCGGCCAAGCCGAGCGAAGCGACGATCGATCATGCGACGATGGGCCACGCCGCGCCGCAGGCTAAAGCAGCCGAGCCTGCCATGCAGGGCATGGACCATTCGCAAATGGGGCACGTCTCGCCCGCGAGCACACCTGCGGCGCCCACAGCACAGGCGCAGTCGATGCAGGGCATGGATCACAGTCAGATGGCACAGCCCGCTGCAGCCGACACCTCTAGTACGGCCACGCCTGCGATGCAGGGGATGGACCATTCCAAGATGGGGCACGGCGCGCCTCCGAGCACGCCCGCAACGCCCAAAGCGCAGACACAGTCGATGCAGGGCATGGACCACAGTCAGATGGGACACGGGCCTGCAGTGCCAACGCAGCCGCGCACCCCGATACCCGCGGTGACGGACGCGGATCGCAAGGCGGCCATCGCGCCGGAACACGCGCATCCGGTGCATGACAACTCGATCAAGAGCTACGTGCTGCTCAATCGCCTGGAAGCCTGGGATGCCGATCCGGGCACCGGGCTGGGCTGGGAGGGCCAGGCTTGGATCGGTACGGACCTCAATCGCGTCTGGCTCCGCAGTGAAGGCGAACGCACGGATGGTCAGACCGAGTCGGCTGATCTGGAAGTGCTCTACGGCCGCAGTATCTCCACGTGGTGGGATGTGGTGGCCGGTGTGCGTCATGACTTCAAGCCTGGGGCATCTCAAAACTTCGCCGCTATCGGTGTACAGGGCTTGGCGCCGATGAAGTTCGAAGTGTCCGCCACAGCCTATCTCGGCGAAGGGGGCCAGACTGCCGCCAATGTCGAGGCCGAGTACGAATTGCTGCTAACCAACCGGCTGATCTTGCAGCCGCTGGTGGAAGTCACCGCCTATGGCAAGAACGATCCATTGCGCGGGATAGGTTCGGGTCTGAGTACCGCTGAGGCGGGGCTACGACTTCGTTATGAGTTCACCCGAAAGTTCGCTCCCTACATCGGCGTGGTGTACGAGCGCGCGTTTGGCAATACCGCAGACATGCGACGCGAGCATGGCGAGTCCTTTGAAGACACGCGCTTGGTCATCGGCCTTCGTACCTGGTTCTAAGGGGAACTGACAATGAAATCCAACAAAAGGATGTGGGTATGGCTCGGTGCCGGCGTGGGATTGGTTGCGGTCGCGGCAACTGCCACGGTCTCTCTGGGCGTGTACAACGTGGCCGCCGACGATCCGCATAGTCGCCCGGTGTATGCGCTACTTGAAACGGCGCGCGAGCGTTCCATTGAGGTGCGCGCCGCCAAGCTTCAGGTGCCCACGAACCTGGATGATCCTGAGCGTATCCGCCAGGGTGCGGGCAACTACAACGCCATGTGCGTGACCTGCCATCTTTCGCCAGAGGCGGCGGCCACCGAGATGAGCAAGGGCCTGTACCCCGCGCCACCGAACCTAAGCAAACAGTCGGTCGCTCCAGCTGAGGCGTTCTGGGTGATCAAGCACGGCATCAAGGCCAGCGGCATGCCCGCGTGGGGCGGCAGCATGGACGATGAGTTCATCTGGAACATGTCGGCCTTCCTGCAGAAGCTGCCCACGCTGGACAAGGCCGGTTACCAGGCGTTGGTGGCCAGCAGTGATGGTCATTCGCATGGCGGCGGCGAGACGCAAGGCCACCATGACGACGAAAAGGCCGAGGATCACCCTGCCCTATTCGAGCCGGGCAACAACTCCATGCCGCATGCGCACCCGCCGGGCGTGGACGACGATCACCACGGCCCGACACCCAGCGACACGGAAGTCGGGTTGGTGAGCCACGGCCATCCCGACGGCAAGGTGGAGTCGCACCCTGCACCACACACGCCCGTGGCCGATGACGGCCATGCGCACACCCATTGATCTCCTTGGAGCCCACGCAATGAACGCAACAGCAATCTCGTTCACCCTCGCACTGGCACTGGCCGTCGTGTCCCCCGCAATGGCGCAGGCGACACAGCCGCACGCACATCACCCCGCTGCCGCGGCATCTGCGGACGTCGACGTCCCAGTCACTGCAGAGGCCGCGGTCGCCGTAGCGGAGCGTTTCAACAGGGCCCTGTCTAGCGGCGATCTGGCCACGGTCGAAGCCCTGCTCGCTGCCGACGTCCTCATCCTCGAGTCCGGGGGTGCCGAGCGCAGCCGCGAGGAATATCTGGGTCATCACGCAGTCAGCGATGCGGCATTCCTCAAGGGCGCCCATCGCCAGCTGCTCCGTCAGCGTGCACGCACCGCTGGTGAGTTCGCATGGGTCGGAACCGAAAGCGAGCTGCACGCCCAGAAAGACGGTAAGCCACTGACCGTCCAGAGCACCGAGACCATGGTGCTGAAGCAGACCACCGACGGTTGGCGGATCGCCCACATCCACTGGTCTTCGCGGACCAAGCGCTAAGCGGAGAACCAGAAATGAAAACCTGCAGATTGAACCGACTGGCGTGGGCGGCTTTTGCGGTCGCCGGCCTGGGTGCCTGCACCCAAGCGGCTACACCCGCGCAATCCACCATCGCGCCCACTGCACAGGTCGTCCCGGAAACAGCCGACGCGACTCCAGCCGCCCTGCCACGCATGACCGTCCACAAGACCCCGACCTGCGGGTGCTGCGGTAGCTGGATCGACCACGTGAAGAAGGCGGGGTTCACCGTGGATGTGCATGACATGGATGACCTGGGTCCGGTCAAGGAGCGCCTGGGTGTCCCCTATGCAAAGGGCTCCTGCCACACGGCCGAGGTCGACGGATACGTCATCGAAGGCCATGTCCCGGCCGAGGACATCAAGCGCCTCCTCGAAGAAAAGCCGGACGCACGCGGCCTGGTCCTGCCCGGAATGCCGCTCGGTTCGCCGGGCATGGAGGTCCCGGAAGGACGCCAGCAGCCGTATACGGTCGAGCTGGTCCATCACGACGGAACCACCGAACCCTTCGCACAGCATTGATCCGCAAGAGCAACAGGGGGCGGTGTTGCGGGCGCGCCGATTCTCGTCCGCGATGAAGCAGGAGATCCACATGACTCACCATTCCGAAGACCACCGGTCTCAGGCCATGAACGAGTGCATCGACAACTGCACGCAATGCCACGCGATTTGCCTTGAGACCATCAACTATTGCCTGAGCAAAGGAGGTGCCCACGCAGCCCCGGAGCACATCGCCCTGCTGGCGACGTGTGCCGATATCTGCGCCACCAGCGCCGACGCCATGTTGCGTGGCGCCAGCGCTCACTCGGTGGTTTGCAGTGCCTGCGCGGAGATCTGCCGCCAGTGCGCCGAAGCATGCGACGCCATGAACGACCCGGAGATGGCGCGCTGCGCCGAAGTTTGTCGCCGTTGCGCGGAAAGCTGCAGCGCCATGGCGGCTTGACGCGTCGAGGATCCCGCCTGAGCGGCGGGATCCTCATCTCAAATATCAAAAGCCGACCAACCGTGGTTTCGGTGACAGCCCGACACCTAACGCTTGTCGGATCCAACACAGCACGGCGCCGAACGGGGCTTTGCATCACATTCGCAATGAGGATTTATCCCTATGAAATCATCAAACGTCCTTCGCTCCTTCGCGCTCGTCCTCGCGATTGCGGCTGGGCAGTTCTCCCTGCAGATCGCGCACGCCCACGCCGCGCTGCAGCAGTCCACACCGGCGGCAAATGCGGTGGTGGCTTCGCCGGGCCAGATCGATCTCGTGTTCAACGAAACATTGATTCCGCGGGCGTCGCGTCTCAAGTTGCTCATGAAGCACGGCAGTTCCACCATGCCGATCGAGAATTTCACGACCGAGATCGTCAACAACGGTAAGACCCTGCGTGCCAAGTTGCCCCAGCCGCTGACTCCGGGCGTCTATACCGTGGAATACCGCGCCGTCGGTGGTGACAACCACCCCATGCCGGGCAGCTTCAGCTTCACGGTGCGCTGAGGAGTCGCGAATGTTCGACCTGTCGGCTTATGCACTGAGATTCCTGGAATACCTTGTCATCATGGTTCTTTTCGGGGTTCCACTCTTCGGTTGGTACGGGTCGCGTCGATCGGCACTCGCCGACGCCTTGGCCGGGTGGTCACTCATGGGCGTTCTATTGGCGGGTGCCGTAGCCGGTCTCGTGCTCACCGGGCTCGATGTCGTCTTCAAGACCGCGGGCATCATGGGAATGCCGCTTGCCGAGGTTGATCGCGCATCGCTTGGCTGGTATCTGCTCGAGACGTCCGCGGGCCGGGCAGCCATGGCGAGAGGCGCGCTGCTGGTCGCCCTGATGTTCGTGCTCGGATGGCATCGTCGCCGCGGGAAGGTGGAGACCGCCTTCCCGCTGGGGGCGATGCTGGCGGGCGGCGCACTCGCTTCGCTGGCATGGAACGGCCACGCCGCCGCTGGCGAGGGCTTGGCAGGCGCGGTCCGGCTTGCTGCAGGCATCGTCCATCTTCTCGCGGCAGGCGGCTGGATCGCAGCGGTCCTGATGTTCCTTGCCATGCTGCTGCGCGGCAAAGAGACGAACGGCAGCGGGCGTCTGCGATCAACGCATGACTTTCTGCATGGTTTTTCGACGCTGGGAACGATCTTCGTTGGTGCGCTCATCGTGTCCGGCATCGCGCACTACGGGGATCTCACCGCGTGGTCGTTTTCGGCCCTGTTCCAGAGCACCTACGGGAAGTTGCTGCTGTTCAAACTGGCCCTGTTCGCTGGAATGCTGGGTTTGGGAGCGCTGCACCGATGGACGCTGGTGCCGCGCTTGGAACGAGCGCTGACCAGCGGAGATCCCGCGCAGGAGGTGCGGGCTTTGCGGCAGAGTGTTACGGCTGAGGCCGCGCTGGCCATCTTGATCCTGATTGTTGTTTCAGTGCTCGGGACGCTCAGCCCCGAATAGCTGTGTAACCCGCAATGGCACACTGCCTTGGCAGTCCATCCCCACTAAAGCGAGCATCGGCATGAACTCACCGTCGTCCCATGACCATCACCATTCTGCAGGCGCAGCCCCTGTCGAGGCTGCGGATGGACGGGTCACCGATCCGGTCTGTGGCATGCAGGTCGATCCCGCCACGACGCAGCATCATGCGACCCACGCCGACACACCTTTCCACTTCTGCTCGGAGCGATGCCGCGCGAAGTTCGTGGCCGATCCGGAGCGCTATCTGACGCCCCAGGACGAACCCGAGGTGGCACAGCCCGGCGCCATCTACACCTGCCCGATGCACCCGGAAGTCCGGCAACAAGGTCCAGGCAACTGTCCCTTCTGCGGCATGGCGCTGGAGCCGGAAATGCCGAGCCTGGAGGACGATGACAATCCGGAACTTCGCGACTTCTCGCGCCGGTTCTGGTGGACGCTTCCGCTGACTGTGGTGACGCTCGTGCTGGCCATGTTCGGCCAGTACCTCCCGCGTGTCGTGCTGGGCGACGTGCAGATCCTGCCGTTGTCGATCGACGTGCAGACCTGGGTCGAGCTGGTCTTGACCACACCAGTCGTGCTGTGGGCCGGCTGGCCGTTCTTCGAGCGCTGCGTGCAGTCGATCCGCAACCGCAGCCCGAACATGTTCACCCTCATCGGGATTGGCGTTGCGGCCGCCTTTGGCTACAGCCTGGTCGCCACGCTGGCACCCGGCTTGTTCCCACCGTCGTTTACCGAACATGGGCGCGTCGGGGTGTACTACGAGGCGGCGGCGGTGATCGTTTCGCTGACCCTGCTCGGCCAGATGCTGGAACTGCGGGCGCGCTCGAAAACGTCCGCGGCGATCAAGGGCCTGCTTGGCCTGGCGCCGAAGGAAGCCCGGCGGGTCAACGCCGACGGCACCGAGGAAGACATCCCGCTGACCCACGTCCACGTCGGCGACCACCTGCGCGTGCGTCCCGGCGAGAAGGTGCCGGTGGATGGCGAAGTGGTGGAAGGCCGCTCCAGCGTCGACGAGTCGATGCTCACGGGTGAACCGATTCCGGTCGAGAAGACCGCAGGCGACCAGGTCATCGGCGCGACCCAGAACGGCACCGGCGCGCTGGTGATCCGCGCCGCCAAGGTGGGCTCCGACACCGTGCTGTCGCAGATCGTGCAGCTGGTCGCGCAGGCGCAGCGCTCCCGCGCGCCGATGCAGCGGATGGCCGATATCGCGGCCTACTGGTTCGTGCTCGCGGTGCTGGCGATCGCGGTGGCCACCTTCTTTATCTGGGGCTCCTTCGGTCCGGAGCCGGCCTGGACCTTTGCGGTGCTCAACGCGGTCTCGGTACTGATCATCGCCTGCCCCTGCGCGCTGGGCCTGGCGACGCCGATGTCGATCATGGTCGCCACGGGCAAGACGGCGCAGGTGGGCGTGCTGTTCCGCGACGCCGAGGCCATCGAGCACATGCGCCGCATCGACACCCTGATCGTCGACAAGACCGGCACCCTCACCGAGGGGCGCCCCGCCTTCAAGGAAGTCGTGGCCTTCGAGGGCTTCGACGCCGACCGGGTCTTGCACCTGGCCGCCAGCCTGGACCAGGGCAGCGAGCACCCGCTGGCCGACGCCATCGTCGCCGAGGCTCGACGCCGGAACTTCGAGTTCGACCGCGTGGAGGACTTCGACTCGGTGACCGGCATGGGTGTGCGCGGGTCCGTGGCCGGCCATGCGCTTGCGCTGGGCAATACCGCGCTCATGGACGACCTGGGCGCCAATCCCGCTGCGCACGTCGACGTGGCCGAGCGGATGCGCCGCGAGGGCGCGAGCGCCATGTTCCTGGCCGTGGACGGGCGCCTGGCGGGGCTGGTCGCGGTTGCCGACCCGATCAAGGCGTCGGCCGCGGCGGCCATCAACGAGCTCCACGCCGCCGGGCTGCGCATCATCATGGCCACCGGCGACGGGCTCACCACCGCACGGGCCGTGGCCACCGAGCTGGGCCTGGACGAGGTGCATGGCGAAGTCCGCCCCGAGGACAAGGCCGAGCTGGTGCAGCGCCTCAAGCGCGAAGGCCGGCGGGTGGCGATGGCGGGCGACGGCATCAACGACGCCCCGGCGCTCGCCGCGGCCGACGTCGGCATCGCCATGGGCACGGGCACCGACGTCGCGATGTCCAGTGCCCAGATCACCCTGGTCAAGGGCGACCTGCGGGGCATCCTGCGCGCCCGGAAGATCTCCCAGGCCACCGTGGCCAACATGAAGCAGAACCTCACCTTCGCGTTCCTCTACAACGCGCTGGGGGTGCCGGTCGCGGCCGGGGTGCTCTACCCCGCATTCGGGATCTTGCTGAGCCCGATGGTCGCGGCGCTTGCGATGAGCTTGAGCTCGGTGTCGGTGGTGGCCAACGCCCTTCGCCTTGCCAAGTCGGCCGCCGTACCGTCCTCGCCGACCACATCTGTGCCGCGCCAGCCCCTGGGCCTGGCCAAGGATTGACTTGGATCAATTGCATCGGTTCCAGTAAGAGGTAAGCTCACGCCATGGTCCGCATCCGCCATCGGAACTTGTTCCAGCGCACCGCCCTCCTCGCGATGGTGGCCCTGCTCTGGTCCCAGTTCGCGCTCGCAGGCCATGGCGATTGCCTGGATCTCCCAGTCACGCCGGCGGCGTTTGTCGCTGCCGCCACCGACACCCGACACGACCATGGCCACGGCTGCGATGCCGAGCTCCCCTCAGCGAGCAAGGCAGTGTGCGACGCGCACTGCACCGAGGGTGACATCTCGGCGGACAGTGGGCGCATCCCTTCGATTCCGCCGCTGCTGGCCGAAGCCTGGTTCTCCTGGCTTGCGATCGCCGCGATTGCGGATGCTGCGCCAGGTGTCACGGCTACATGGGTGGATTCGCCGCCCAGACCCGCCTGGCACCGACCTACCGCCCATCCAGCGGCACTCCTGCTGATCTGATGCCTGGACGCTGACTGCTCCGCACGTCTGTGCGGCGCAGTCCTGTGCGTTCGCGCCGTGGCTGCGTCACGGCATGTGTTCCTGCCCTCGTCCGAGCGACCTGCGTCGCGTCGGCCCAAGGACACTGATATGGCATCCCCGTTCGACCGACTGCCGGCCAGGCGCCTGCACCCTCGCCCTCTGTCCCGCCGTCTGCCACCGCTCCGGCACCTTCTTGCCGGCGTGCTTGCCGGCGCCTTGTGGGCCCTGGCGCTGCCGGTGACCGCCACCGAACCCGTCCCGGGGCACAGCCTCGAGTCGATCCGCGCCTGGGTTCTGGAACACAACCCGGAATTGCGGGCCATGGACTTCGAGGCCCAGGCCGCCGAAGCACGGATCCAGCCAGCGGGCGCCCTACCCGACCCGACGGCTTCCCTTGGATTCCGCGGCCTCGATCCGGACAAGCCCTGGCGCTCCGCCGGTGCCGAGCGCGAGGTCAACTACGCGCTGCGCCAGCGCCTCCCGCTTTGGGGCAAGCGCGCCCTGGCGCGGACCGCGGCCAGCCAGGACGCGGTCGCGGTCGGACTCGATCGCCTCACCACTGCGCGCGACTTGCTGGCCGACGCCGAGGCGGCCTACGCACGCTACTGGCATGCCGACCAGGCCGTGGCCGTGCTTGATCGCCGCATCGCCCTGCTCCGCCAGGTGGAAGAGATGGCCGGCGTGCGCTACGCCCTGGGTCGCGCGGCGCAGCAGGATGCCATCCGCGCCCAGGTCGAGCAGACCAGCCTCCAGCGCGAGCGGATCGAACGCCTCGCGACCAAGCAGGAGGCGGCCGCCACCTTGAACGCGGTGCTGGGGCGCCGGTCCGATGCACCGCTGGCGACTCCCGACGAGGCGCCGCGCCTCGCCGTCCACAGCGCCTCGCTTGCCGAGGCACTGGATGACGCCGATGCGCATCCCGCGGTGCGCTCGCAGCAGGCTCGCGCCGAGGCGGCGCGCACGAACGTGGTACTGCAGCGTCGCAACCGCTTTCCCGACATCACCCTGGGCGTGGGTGCGATGCAGTTCGGCAACGGCATCGAGAGCACCGAGCTGATGTTCGAGGTCGAGATCCCGTTCCAGCAGCGTGCCCGCCGCGAGCGCGAGCGCGAATCGCGCCTGCTCGAAGACGCAGCGCTTGCCCGCAGGGACGCCACGCTGCGGGCCGTCGAGGAACGCGGCGCTTCCGCCTGGTCGCAGTGGACCAACGCGCGCGAGCGTCGCGGACTGATCGAGAACACGCTGCTGCCGCAGGCCGACGCCACCTGGCAGTCCGCCCTGGCCAGCTACCAGGTCGGTGAAGTCGACTTCGGGACGCTGCTGGAAGCACTCAATGAATGGCAGGGCGCCGACCTCGCACGGGTCGATGCACTGCGTGACGAACTGTTGGGCGCCGCCGCCGTGCGCGCCATCGAAGGAGAGATCCGATGACCCGTGTCCAGACCCTGTCGCTCGCCATCGGCGTTGCACTCGCCGCCCTCGCCGTCGGCTGGATTGCCGGCCGCGCCACGAACGACTCCCCGACCGCGGGCACGTCGATCGACGGCCCGGCCGCAGAACGCAAGGTGCTCTATTACCGCAATCCCATGGGCTTGGCGGACACGTCGCCGGTGCCGAAGAAGGATTCGATGGGTATGGACTACGTCCCGGTCTATGCCGACGACGCACCGCCGGCGGCACCGGGCACGGTGGTGCTGCCGCCGGACAAGGTGCAGGCGCTGGGCGTGCGCACCGAAGCGGTCAAGCGCGGAGCCCTGTCCGCTACCGTGCGCACCAGCGGCACGGTCGAGGTCGACGAGACCCGGCAGTACGCGATCGCCCCGCGCTTCGAAGGCTGGGTGGAGCGGCTGTACGCGAACCAGACCGGCATGCGGGTCAGCGCCGGGCAGCCGCTGCTCTCCGTCTACAGCCCGCAGCTGGCCGCGGCGCAGCAGGAATACCGGCTGGCCGACGAGACCGCCCGCAGGCTGGCCGGGTCCGATCCCGCGAGCGCGGCGTCGATGGTCCGCCTGCGCGATGCCGCCCGCACCCGCCTGCGCAACTGGGAAATCAGTGACGCGCAGATGGGCAAGACGGGCCTGGTGCTCACCGCGCCCGCGGACGCGGTCGTGATCGAGAAGCCGGTGGTCCAGGGCGCGCGTTTCGAGCCCGGCGAAACCATCCTGCGCCTGGCGGACCTGTCGAAGGTGTGGGTGATCGCCAAGGTGCCGGCGGCGCAGGCCGCGGGTATCCAGCCCGGCCAAACGGCCCGCTTTGAAACCGTGGCCCTGCCGGGCCAGGTGGCCGAGGGCGAGGTCACCTTCGTGCAGCCCGTCATCGATGCGATGACGCGCACCGTGGATGTGCGCATCGCCCTGCCCAACCCCGCTGGCGACCTGCGGCCCGGGCTGTATGGGACGGTGGTGCTGGAGGAGCCGGGGGCTGGACCGGTCCTGACCGTTCCGCGCTCGGCCGTGCTCGACAGCGGCACGCGCCAGGTGGTGCTGGTCGAGACCGGCCCTGGCCGCTTCGCACCGCGCGATGTCAGCCTGGGGCGGCGCGGCGGCGATCGCATCGAGATCCTCGACGGCCTGACCGAGGGCGAGCAGGTCGTGGTCTCCGCCAACTTCCTGATCGACGCCGAAAGCAACCTGCAGTCGGCACTCCAGGGTCTTGAGGGTCACACAGGACACGGCGCGCCTTCGGGCACCGCTGAGGATCCACACGCCGGGCACGGCGAGGACGCCGCCGACCCGCACGCAGGTCATGGTGACGAGGCCTCTGATCCGCACGCCGGTCATTCCATGCCGGCTACCCCGGAAGAGACTCCGCCCGCCCCCACCGGCCACGAGGGGCACTGACATGCTTGGCCGTCTCGTTGAATGGTCGGTGCGCAACGTCTTCCTGGTGCTGCTGATGGCGCTGGCGATTGTCGCCGGTGGCATCTACGCACTGATGAACACGCCGCTGGACGCACAACCGGATCTGTCGGACGTGCAGGTGATCGTGTTCACGGAGTACCCGGGGCAGGCGCCCCAGGTGGTCGAGGACCAGGTCACCTATCCGCTGACCAGCGCCCTGCTCGCGACGCCGAAGTCGAAGGACGTCCGCGGCTTCTCGTTCTTCGGCGCCTCCTTCATCTACGTCATCTTCGAAGAAGGCACGGACCTGTACTGGGCGCGCTCGCGCGTGCTCGAGAACCTCAACGTCGCGTCGAAAAACCTGCCGGCTGGCGTGGCACCGGCACTGGGACCCGACGCGTCCGGCGTGGGCTGGGTCTACCAGTACGTGCTGCAGAGCGACCGCCACTCGCTGGACGAGCTGCGCGCGATGCAGGACTGGTACCTGCGTTACCAGCTCACCACCGCGCCCGGCGTGGCCGAGGTCGCCAGCGTCGGCGGCTTCGTGCGCCAGTACTCGATCACCGTCGATCCGGTCCGGCTGCGCGAGTTCGACATCCCGATTTCACGCGTGTCCGAGGTGATCGCCGAGAGCAACCGCGACGTCGGCGGCCGCGTGATCGAGATGGCCGAGACCGAGTACATGGTGCGGGGCCGCGGCTACCTGCGCGGTATCGAGGATATCGAGAGCCTGGTTCTGCGCGCCGAAGGGGGCGCACCGGTGCTGATCGGCGACGTCGCCCGGGTCGAACTGGTACCCGATGAGCGCCGTGGCATCGTCGACCTGGACGGCGAAGGCGACGTTGTGGGCGGGATCGTCATTGCGCGCTTCGGCGAAAACGCCCTGGCCGTGATCGGGGGGGTGAAGGACAAGATCGCCCAGCTTGCGAGTGGACTCCCCGAGGGCGTCAGCGTCCAGGCGGTCTACGACCGCTCCGATCTCATCGTGCGCGCGATCAAGACGCTACGCACGACGCTGCTCGAGGAGAGCCTGATCGTCGCACTGGTGTGCCTGGTATTCCTGTTCCATGCGCGCAGCGCGCTGGTCGCGATCGTCATGCTGCCCGTCGGCGTGCTGATCGCGGTGATCGCGATGCGCATGCTGGGCATGAACTCCAACATCATGAGCCTGGGCGGCATCGCGATCTCGATTGGCGTGATGGTCGACGCGGCGATCGTGATGATCGAGAACGCGCACAAGCACATCGAGCGCTCCGACGGCTCCCGCAGCCGGACCCAGCTGATCATCGATGCCTGTCGCGAGGTCGGGCCGGCGCTGTTCTTCAGCCTGATGATCATCACCGTCTCGTTCCTGCCCGTGTTCGCCCTGGAGGCTCAGGAAGGTCGCCTGTTCAAGCCGCTGGCCTTCACCAAGACCTTCGCGATGGCCGGTGGCGCGCTGTTGTCGATCACGCTGGTACCGGTACTCATGCTGCTGTTCGTGCGCGGCAAGATCGTGCCCGAGCACAAGAATCCGGTGAACCGGTTCCTGGTTGCGGCCTATCGGCCGGTGATCAACGTCGTTCTGCGGCATCGCATGGCCACAATCATGTTTGCGTTGGCCGCCCTGTTTGCAAGCCTGTGGCCTGCATCGCGGCTGGGCAGCGAGTTCATGCCAACCCTCAACGAAGGCACGCTGCTGTACATGCCCGCGTCGCTTCCGGGCATGTCGGTGACCAAGGCCTCGGAGCTGCTGCAGCAGCAGGACCGGATCATCAAGGGCTTCCCGGAAGTGGAGTCGGTGTTCGGCAAGGCGGGCCGTGCCCTGACGGCCACCGATCCCGCACCGCTGGAGATGTTCGAGACCGTCATCAACCTCAAGCCCGAGGACGAATGGCGGGACGGCATGACCACCGACAAGCTCATCGCCGAGATGGACGCGGCGCTGAAGTTCCCGGGCGTCGCCAACTCCTGGACGATGCCGATCAAGGCGCGCACCGACATGCTGGCCACCGGCATCCGCACGCCCGTGGGCATCAAACTCTTCGGCACGGACCTTGAGCAACTCGACGCGCTGGCCACCGAGATCGAAGCCGTGGTGCGCGAAGTGCCGGGCACGACCAGCGCGTTCGCCGAACGCCTGACCGGCGCCTACTACCTCGACATCACCCCCGACCTTGGCAGCCTGGCCCAGTACGGCGTCACCCTGGGCGAGGTGCAGAACGTGGTGGCCGCCGCGCTGGGCGGCGAGATCGTCACCACCATCCTCCAGGGCCGCGAACGCTTCAGCGCGATCGTGCGCTATCCCCGCGAACTCCGCGACGATCCGCACCGGATAGGCAGCCAAGTCCTTGTGCCGGTGCCCGGCGGCGCCCAGGTGCCGCTGGGCGAACTGGCGCGGATTGAGGTCAGGAAGGGTGCGCCGAGCATCCGCACCGAGAACGCGATGCTGGCGGCGTACATCTACGTCGACACCCGAGAGAGCGATCTCGGCCGCTACGTGAAGGCTGCGCAGGAAGCGGTCACCGAGCAGGTGCAGTTCCCGCCTGGCTACTACGTGACCTGGAGTGGACAGTACGAATACATGCAACGTGCCGCGGAGAAGATGCGTGTCGTCGTTCCGGTGACGCTGGCGCTGATTTTCCTGCTGCTGTACCTCAACTTCCGCCGTGTCACCGAGTCGCTGATCGTGATGCTGTCGGTGCCCTTCGCACTGGTCGGTGGCATCTGGCTGATGTGGATGCTCGACTACAACACCAGCGTCGCGGTGATCGTGGGCTTCATCGCGCTGGCCGGCGTCGCCGCGGAAACCGGCGTGGTGATGCTGATCTACCTCGACCACGCACTTGAAGCGCGTGCCGCGCAGAGGCAGGCCGAAGGCCGGGCACTGGATTCACGGGACCTGCGCGAGGCCATCATCGAAGGCGCGGTCGACCGCGTGCGCCCGAAGATGATGACCGTGGTCGCGATCATGGCGGGCCTGCTGCCCATCATGTGGAGCAGCGGTACTGGCTCGGAAGTCATGCGCCGAATCGCTGCGCCGATGGTAGGTGGCATGGTGTCTTCGACCATCCTCACCCTGGTCGTGATCCCGGCGCTGTACTCGCTGATCAAGCAGCGGCAGCTGGCCAGGAAGCCGCACCCCTCCTCCGCACTACCCAAGGAGAAGTAGTGATGGGGCCGTTCAACGCAGGCAGGGACCGACGGCTCATGCAACTGTGGCCGCGAACATCCGTCCGTCCACGGCCAATTCGCGCGTTACTGGCTTCGCCCACCGCAAGGCCGGTTGACCTGTGTGCGAGACACAGGTCTAGCCTGATCAACACCTCGCCGGGAGCAAGCCGATGACGACCAAGGAAGAAGTGACGCTGCCGCTGATGACGGTCCGCCAGCTGGCACGGCAGGGCGATGTCACGGTGCATGTGGTGCGCAACTACCTGCGGCGCGGTCTGTTGCAAGCGGCCACGCATACCGAGGGCGGCTACCAGTTGTTCTCCACCTCGGAGCTCCTTCGCCTGCACTTCATTCGCACGGCGCAACACCTTGGCTTCACGCTGGGGGAAATCGAGGAAATCATCCACCACAGCCTGCTGCGACATAGTCCCTGTCCGCTTGTGCGGGACATCATTCGGCGCAGGCTCGACGACACCCGCCAACAACTGGACAGGCTGCTCGCCATGCACGGACGAATGGAGCGTGCCATCCACGCCTGGGCGGAGCTTCCGGACTCCATTCCGACTGGCGATGACGTCTGCGCATTGATCGAATCTGTTGCCGCTGCTGAAGGCGGCGGGTTCGTCAAGTCCACCCCCCGGCGACTTCTTGGACGCCGCCCCACAGAGGAGAATTTGCCATGACAGCCTCCAGTCCTGCCCCCTCAGGCTCCCGACGCTGGGTCTTCTGGATCTTCCTGGCGCTGGCCGTGTTCTATCTCGCCGTCGAGCACCGCGCCCACCTTGGGGGGACGCTTCGCTGGTTGCCCCTGGCCATCCTGCTGCTATGTCCCTTGATGCATGTGTTCATGCACAAGGGGCATGGCGGTCATGGAGGTTCCGGAAGTCATGGGCGCGACGGCAATGCCGACGACACACCCCATGGCCAGCATGAGAGCCGTAGCAAGCGGGCACTGAACGACGAAACGTCCGACACCTCGAACGGAGGGCACTGACATGCAGGCACCCGACTCCGGCTACGGTCTTTGGCTCCTCGCCGCCATCAACGCCGCGTTCTTCATCTTCTTCGCCTGGAGCTTCTACAAACCGCTGACCCGTTGGGACTGGCGTGGGTTCGGTATGTTCTCCGCCTTCGTCGTGGCCCTGTTCGCGGAAATGTATGGCTTCCCGCTGACGCTGTACGTCCTGGGCGGCTGGCTCAGCGCCAACTATCCGCAGGTGGACTGGCTGAGCCATGACGCGGGCCATCTGCTCGAGATGTGGTTCGGCTGGCGCGCCAACCCGCATTTCGGCCCATTCCACATCGCAAGCTTCGTCCTGATCGGCGGCGGCTTCTGGCTGCTGTCGGCCGCCTGGCCGGTGCTGTATCGGGCACAGCGTGAAGGCCGGCTCGCCCGCGAGGGCGTGTATGCGCGCATGCGTCACCCGCAGTACGTCGCCTTCCTGCTCGTGCTGACCGGTTTCCTGCTGCAGTGGCCCACGCTGCTCACGCTCGCCAGCTATCCAGTGCTCGTGTGGGCCTATGCCCGCCTGGCGCGTCGTGAGGAAAAAGACTGCTTGAGCCGCTTCGGCGACGACTACGTCCGCTACATGCAGGAAGTGCCGGCCTTCATCCCGCGACGCCGGCGCGGCCCCGCTCCATCCCAAGGAGAAACCCGATGACGCACGTCCACAAACCCACTGTGCGCACGCGCACCTGGCCCATCGGCGACATGGTGAGTGCCGGCTGCGCGCGCACGCTGGAGAAGGCCGTGGCCGCGCTGCCTGGAGTCAACGCCACCAGCGCGAATTTCGCTACCGCGACCCTGCAGGTGTCCTACGACCCGGCCCGCCTGTCGGCGGGCGCGGTCGCCACCGCGATCCGCGACTGCGGCTTCCAATGCAACGCGCCGATGCCCGATGCCGACCCCGCCGCAGGCGCGCACGCCCATGCTGCGCATGCCGGGCACGGACAGGAATTGGCCGCAGAGCGCCCCGCTGACGCCCACGCCGGCCACGGCGATGACGCCACGGATGCCGGGGGCCACGACGCCCATGCGGGCATGAACCACGGCAGCGATCTGCACGCCGCGGCGCGCGACATGGGCCGCCGCTTCCTGGTCGCCCTCGCCTTCGCGATCCCGGTATTCGTGTGGTCGCCCATGGGCGGGCTGATAGAGCCGCCGCCGGTGCCGTTCGGACTGCGCGAGAACGTCTGGTTGTTCCTGCTGGCGACCGGCGCCGTGCTGTATCCGGGCTGGCCATTCTTCAGCGCCGCGATCCGGTCCCTGCGACGGGGTGTGCTGGACATGGCGGTCCTGGTGCTCCTGAGCGTGGGCACAGGTTACGGTTTCAGCATCGCGTCGACGTTCTTCTTCGACGGGCCGAACTTCTACGAGGCCTCGGCCGTCCTGCTGACCTTCGTCCTGCTTGGCCACTGGCTCGAGATGCGGGCTCGCGCCGGCGCCTCGGACGCCATGAAAGCGCTGCTGAAGCTGTCCCCACCCCGCGCGGTCGTCCGGCGCGAGGGGCAGGAGCTCGACATTCCCACCGCTGAAGTGCTGGTCGGCGAGACCGTGATCGTGCGGCCCGGGGCGAAGATCCCGGTCGATGGCATCGTGACGGAAGGCAGCTCTCAGGTCGACGAATCCATGCTGACCGGCGAGTCGATGCCGGTGCGCAAGGATCCCGGAGAGTCCGTCGTCGGCGGATCGATCAACAAGAGCGGCGCATTCGCCTACACCGCCACCAAGATCGGCAGCGACACGGCACTGGCGCAGATCATCAAGCTGGTCCAGACCGCGCAGAACTCCAAGGCGCCCGCGCAGCTGCTCGCCGACCGCGCCTCGCAATGGCTGGTGCTGGCTGCGATCGTGATCGGGCTGCTGACCTTCGCGGTCTGGTTCTGGTGGCTGGGACAGCCGCTGCTGTTCGCGCTCACGCTGACGATCACCGTCTTCGTCATCGCCTGCCCCGATGCACTCGGTTTGGCCACGCCGATGGCGATCATGATCGGCACTGGCCTGGGGGCACGACACGGCATCCTCTTCAAGCATGCCGAATCGATTGAGAAGAGCGCACGCCTGGACGTGGTGATCTTCGACAAGACCGGCACCCTGACGGTCGGCGCCCCCGAGGTGGTCGACATGGCGGTCGCGCCGGGCTGGACGCAGGAGCGGTTGCTGGCCGCGGCCGCCGCGGTCGAGGCGCACTCCGAGCACCCGCTGGCGCAGGCCATCCTGAAGCGTGCCGGTCCGGTAGCCGAGCGCGCTACCGCGTTCACCAACATCGATGGCCAGGGCGCTACCGGCGTGGTTGACGGGGTGCAGGTGGTGCTGGGCAACCGGATCCTGATGGTCGAGCACGGCATCGACCTCTCGGTATTGGAAGCGGAGGCTGCGCGCCTCACCGGTGCCGGTCGCACGGTGATCTATGCCGGGGTGGGTGACCGGCTCGCAGGCTTCTTCGCGATTGCCGACGCGATCCGGGAGACCTCGCGCGCGGCCATCGACGAATTGCACCGGCGCAACATCAAGGTGGCGATGATCACCGGCGACAACCGCCCCACGGCCGAGCGCGTGGCACAGGACCTGGGAATCGACATCGTGCTGGCCGACGTGCTGCCGGGCGGCAAGGCCGATGAGGTCATCAAGCTGCAGTCGCAGGGCCTCAAGGTCGGCATGGTGGGCGACGGCATCAACGACGCACCGGCGCTCACCCAAGCCGACGTTGGGTTCGCGATCGGCGCCGGCACCGACGTCGCCATCGAGAGTGCCGACATCGTGCTCATGCACAGCGACCCTTATGACGTCGTTCGCGCGACCACCATCGCCCACGCCACTCTGCGCAAGATGCATCAGAATCTGGGCTGGGCCGTGGGCTACAACGTGCTGGCCTTTCCGCTGGCGGCCGGTGTGCTCTATCCGTTCGTGCTGTCGCCAGAAATCGCCGCGCTGTCGATGTCGGGCAGTTCGGTGATCGTCGCCCTCAACGCGTTGCTGCTCAAACGCCTTCCACTGGCGGATGCCGCCACCCCTCGCAGCCCATCTAAGGAGTCCACACCATGAATACGGTCACACACGTCGCCCATTCCAGACCCCGAGGTACCAATCGCAGCCATTGGGTCGCCGCACTGGCCCTCGCGCTCGCGTTCGCATTGCCGGGGGTCGTCTCCGCGAACGAGGGTGGGTTCCGCCACAACGTGTTGATGCGCGGCCAGGTGCTGGAAAAGCAGGACGGAACGCTTGTGGTCTGTGTCGGGCAGGCCGACGGTGCCCAGGTCGGGCAGGTGCTGGACGTGATCCGGCACAAGCGCCGTATCCGGCATTCGCGGGCCGGCGGTCCACGCTACCGCCGCGAGAACGTTGGCCAAGTGCGCATCGTCGAACTGTTCGACAGCCACTACGCGGAGGCTGAAGTGATCTCCGGGAGCCCCAAGGTCAACGACACAGTGGAGCTGATCCGCCCCTGACAGGCGCGCGGGCGATGCAGATGCGCCTCGGCCCTCGCCATGCCCTCCGCAATCACTTCCCTTCCAGGACAGGAGCCACACCATGACAGCGTCTTCCAACCCCACCCTGCAATTCCTCGGTGCCGCGGGCACCGTGACCGGCTCGCGCTACCTGGTCGAGGCCAACGGTCAGCGCGTGCTCGTGGACTGCGGCCTGTTCCAGGGCTACAAGCAATTGCGCGAGCGCAACTGGGCTCCGTTTCCCGTCGAGGCGTCATCAATCGACGCGGTGGTCCTGACCCACGCCCACCTGGACCATTCGGGCTACTTGCCCGCACTGGTCAAACAAGGGTTCCGCGGCCGGATCCACTGCACCCATGGCAGCGTGGCCCTGTGCGGCCTGCTGCTTCCCGACAGCGGACACCTGCTCGAAGAGGAGGCCAAGTACGCGGCCCGCAAGGGGTACTCCAAGCACAAGGAACCACGGCCGCTTTATACCGAGGATGACGCCCGCCGCAGCCTGAAGCAGCTCAAGGGGCATGACTATGGTCGCGACATCGAGGTCGCATCAGGCGTCACGATCCGCTTCCATCCTGCCGGCCACATCCTGGGCGCTGCCCATGTCAGCCTTGACGTCCAGGGCCAGCGCCTGCACTTCAGTGGCGACCTGGGACGGCAGCAGGAGTCGCTGATGAATCCGCCGACGCCCCTGCCCGCCTGTGACGTCCTGGTCTGCGAATCCACATATGGCAATCGGGAACACATTCCGATCGACCAAGAAGCCGAGCTGGCACCGATCATCCGCCGCGTTGCCGCCCGCGGGGGCGTGATCGTCATTCCCGCCTTTGCCATCGGCCGCGCCCAGGCGCTCATGCTGCATATCGCCCGGCTGCGTGAGCGCAAGGACATCCCTCGCGTGCCGGTCTACCTCAACAGCCCGATGGCGATCAACGCGACCCGGCACTACCACGACCACCACTCCGAGCACCACGTGTCCGACGAGGACTGCCAGCGGATGTTCGACGTGGCCACCTTCGTCAACACTGTAGAAGAGTCGAAGGCACTCAACCGCCAGCGCGGGCCGATGATCATCATCTCGGCCAGCGGCATGATCACCGGCGGGCGCGTGCTGCACCACATCGAGGCGTTCGGCCCCGATGACCGCAACGCGATCCTGCTCGCGGGCTACCAGGCCGGAGGAACACGCGGTGCCGCGCTGGCGGCAGGCAAGCGCACGTTGCGCATGTTCGGCCGCGAGGTCCCCATCCGCGCCGAGGTGGTGCAGCTGGAGGGCTTCTCCGGCCACGCCGACGCCGGGGAGCTGCTGGACTGGATGCGCACCGCGCCGTCCGCGCCGCGCATGGTCTACCTCACCCACGGCGAGCCCGACGCTGCAGACACGCTGCGCGGGCGCGTGCAGCGTGAACTGGGCTGGCGTGCGCGCGTGCCGGGGCACCTGGAGCAAGTCGGATTGGAGGATGCGAGATGACCACGCAGGCCCCGGGCCACACCCGCCTGCGCGTCACCCGTGCCGGCATCGACACCTACCAGCAGCCGGTGGTCTATATGCACCGCGACTGCGAGGTCTGTCGCTCGGAAGGCTTTGCCGCGATGACGCGCGTCAGGCTGGACGTGGACGCCCGCACGCTGGTGGCGACGCTGAACGTGGTCATCGACGATCGGCTCGGCCTGGACGAGGTGGCGTTGTCGGAGGCCGCGTGGACGCTCCTCGATCCCGCGCCCGACGCCCTCGCCGGCGTCAGGCACGCGGAACCCGCGGCGTCGGCGGGCGCGCTCCGTGCCAAGGTGTTCGGCGCCCGGTTGGACGACGCGCAGTACTTCGCCCTGGTGCAGGACGTGATGGAAAGCAGGTTGTCGGACCTGGAGCTTGCAGCTTTCGTCACTGCCAGCGCGGGTGACCGCCTGGACCATGCGGAGACGACCGCGCTGACGCGAGCCATGATCTCCGTGGGCCAGCGCCTGGACTGGGGCGAAGGGCCGGTGCTGGACAAACACTGCGTAGGTGGCCTGCCGGGCAATCGCACCACCCCGATCGTGGTGGCCATCGTGGCTGCGCTGGGCTACCGCATCCCGAAGACCTCGTCGCGCGCGATCACGTCGCCCGCGGGCACCGCCGACACCATGGAAGTGATGGCGCCGGTGGCGCTCGACCTGGCGGCGATGCGCCGGGTGGTGGAGCGCGAGGGCGGCTGCATCGTGTGGGGTGGCAACGTGCGCCTGAGCCCGGCCGACGACATCCTGATCCGGGTCCAGCGCCCGCTGGATTTCGACAGCGACGGCCAACTGGTCGCCAGCGTGCTGTCGAAGAAGATAGCCGCGGGCTCCACCCACGTCCTGATCGACATGCCGGTGGGTCCGACGGCCAAGGTGCGAGGTGAGGCCGCGGCCCACAGCCTCGGCACGCGGCTTGCCCACACCGCGGGCGCGCTGGGATTGCAGTTGGGCATCCATCGCTCCGACGGCACCCAGCCGGTGGGTCGGGGAATCGGCCCGGCGCTCGAGGCGCACGACGTGCTCAAGGTGCTGCGCAACGCGGCCGATGCACCCGCCGACCTTCGCGAACGCGCACTTGCGCTGTCCGCGGCGCTGCTGGACATGGCAGCGGGCAGCAACGCCGGCACCGGACTGGAGCGCGCGCGCGGCGTGCTGGATTCCGGGGCGGCGCTGGCCAAGTTCCTGGCGATCTGCGAGGCCCAGGGAGGCTTCCGCGAACCGCCACGGGCGGCGTTCACCGCCGACGTCCCGGCGCCTGCATCGGGCCGCATCGCGGCGATCGACAACCGCAGGCTGGCCAAACTGGCCAAGCTGGCCGGCGCCCCGACATCCCCCACCGCCGGCCTCGAAACCGGTCTGCGGATCGGCGATACGGTCGAGCGCGGACAGCCCATGATGACCCTGCATGCGGAGTCGCCGGGAGAACTGGCCTACGCCCTGGAGCACGCCGCGACGCTGCAACCCTTTGTGCTTGGAGAGGTTCCATGACCCGTGTGCTGATGCCCTTCCCGGCCGATGCAGTGTTGGCCGGCACCATCAACCAGCCCCTGCAGGCGCGCATTGCACCCGTGGCCTGGCGGCACTTCCCCGATGGCGAGTCGCTGGTCACCCTGGACGACGCACTGGACGGCGCCGATGTGGCGATCCTGGCCAGCCTGCGCAACGCCGATGCCCTGGCCCTCCCGCTGCGCTTCGCCGCCCGGACCGCGCGCGAGTTCGGGGCTCGTTCGGTCGGCCTCATCGCACCCTACCTGGGGTATATGCGCCAGGACACCCGCTTCCATCGCGGCGAGGCGGTCAGTACACCGCTGTTTGCGCAATTCCTCGAAGAGGCTTTCGACTGGCTGGTGACCGTGGACCCGCACCTGCACCGCGTCGAGCGCCTGCAGTCGCTCTACCGCATTCCGACGGTCCACGTATCGGCGACGCCGGCCGTGGCCCGCTGGATCGCTGAGACCGTCCCCGACGCTGTGCTGATCGGCCCTGACAGCGAGAGCGAGCAGTGGGTAGCGGACATCGCCGCCCTGTCCGGCATGCCCTACCAGGTGCTGGCCAAGGAGCGGCACGGCGACTACGACGTGCGCGTCAGCCTGCCCGACCCGCAGGCCGTGGCGGGCCGGACCCCGGTCCTGATCGACGACATCGTGTCGTCCGGCCACACCATCCTGGAGACCCTCGCACACCTGCGCCGGTTGTCGTTGCCGCCGCCACTGCTGGTCGCCATCCATCCGGTGTTCGCCGGCGATGCCTATGCCCGCCTGCAGGAAGCAGGTCTGGCCCGCATCGTCAGTACCGACACCATTGCCCACCCGTCGAACGCGATCGCGCTCGGCGCGGACCTCGCTGACGCGGCATCGACCCTGATGTCCGCTTCGGCCGACTCCCCGGAGGACCCATGAACCTGCATCTCAACTGCTGCACCGCCGACCAGCTGTCGGCCGCCGAGCGCCAGCGGACCCTTGAACTCGCCGACGCCCACCGGCGGGCCGATCCCGCGTTTGACCATTGGGCGGCCGGCTACGGCGTGATCCGACATGACCCGCTCACCCAGCTCCGGGTCCGCCAGATGGTGCACGAGCTGGTGGCCCTGGGCCGCACGCCCGATGCCGGCACCGCCTGGCAGCGGCTCGCCGCGGCCGATCGCGTCACCAGCGCCGGCATGTGGCTGGTGGCCCACATGACCTACAGCCAGCGGGTCCGCACCGACGGCGCGGCCCTCGAGGCCGATGACTTCAAGGCCACGCCCGAAGGCCACACTGGCGGGTCCCTCAACATGGTGCCGGCCTACGCCGGCTACCTGCTGATGGACGCCCTGGATGGCGTCACCCGCGCATGGATGATGGGCCAGGGGCACTGCGTGGCCGCCATCGACGCGCTGAACGTGCTGGTTGGCAACATGACCGCCCGGCACGCCGAACGTTACGACCGCTCCGACGCGGGGCTGAGCCGGTTCGTCGGCGACTTCTATGCCTACACCCTCAATCCGGACGGAACACCGGCGTCGCCCCTGGGCTCCCACGTCAATGCGCACACCGCCGGGGGCGTGATGGAAGGCGGCTATCTCGGCTTTGCCGAACTGCAGTACGTGCATGCACCGCTCAAGGACGAACGCCTGGTGGCGTTCCTCAGCGACGGTGCGTTCGAGGAACAGCGCGGCAGCGACTGGGCGCCGCGCTGGTGGCGTGCCGAGGACAGCGGGCTGGTCAGCCCGATCATCATCCTCAACGGGCGGCGCATCGAACAGCGCAGCCAGATCGCCCAGCAGGGCGGCGAGCGGTGGCTGGACCGGCACCTGCGATTGAACGGCTTTGATCCGATCGCGCTGGACGGGCGCGATCCGGCCAGCATCGCGTGGGGTATCCATGTGATGGAGTCGCGCCTGCAAGCGGGCGCCGCCGTTCCCGATGCCGACGTGCGGCTGCCCTATGGCATTGCCGAAACCGTGAAGGGCTTCGGATTCCCCGGCGCCGGGACCAACGCCTCGCACAACCTGCCCCTGCCCGGGAATCCGTCGAAGGAGGCCGAGGCACGCGCGCTCTTCAATCAAGGCGCCGCGGCGCTGTTCGTGGCCGCGTCCGAGCTCGAGGAGGCTGTTGCCGCACTCAACAGCCACGACCTCCAGCAGCGCGTGCGCGAGCGCGACCATGCGCTGGCCGATCGCCAGGTGGAACCGCCCCGCGTCCCGGCGATCGCCGACCGCGGCGCCGGCGGCGAGAGCTCGCCGATGACCGCGCTCGACGAGCAGTTCGTCGCCATCGCCGAAGCGAACCCGGGGCTGCGCGTGCGCGTGGGCAATCCTGACGAGCTGCGCAGCAACAAGCTCGATCGCACCCTGGACGCAATGAAGCACCGGGTGCACGAGCCCGAGCCCGGTGTCGCGGAATCGACCACTGGCGCGGTCATCACCGCGCTTAATGAGGAAGCCGTGGTATGCGCCGCGCTCGGCAACAAGGGCGGGCTGAACCTGGTGGTCACCTACGAGGCGTTCGCACCGAAGATGCTTGGCGCCGTGCGCCAGGAATTGATCTTCGCGCGTCACCAGGCACAGGCGGGGCGACCGCCCGGCTGGCTGGGCGTGCCTCTCGTGCTGACCTCGCACACGTGGGAGAACGCGAAGAACGAGCAGTCCCATCAGGATCCGACCATGGCCGAGGCGCTCCTGGGCGAAATGGCCGACATATCGCGCGTGGTGTTTCCCCCGGACGCCAACGGCGCCGCCGCGGCCCTCGCCCACGCCTACGCGCAACGCGGCACGGTCACCACCCTGGTCGTCCCCAAGCGACCGGTGCCGCACGAGCTGACACCGACGCAGGCGCAGGCGCTGGCCACCCAAGGTGCGCTATGCCTGGCCGGCAACCCGGCGACAGCGGCGATCCTGCTGGTCGCCACCGGTGCTTACCAATTGCAGGAAGTGCGCCACGCGCAGGTGCGCCTCGTTGAACGTGGCGTGTCGGCCGCGATCGTCTATCTCGGCGAGCCCGGCCGGTTCCGCACGCCGCGCGATCCGGACGAGGCGCGGTACGTGCACTCCGACAGCGAGGTCCATGCACTGTTCCCGGCGGAACGGCCGCGCATATTCGTCACGCATACGCGGCCCGAGCCCTTCCTGGGCGCGCTGCGCCGGCTCGACACTGGCCCGGCCACGACCGCGGCGCTCGGCTTCGTCAACCGCGGCGGCACGCTGGACGTGCCGGGACTGCTGTTCGCCAACCGCAGCACCTGGGCGCACGTGGTCGATGCGGCCGCGGGCGTCCTCGGCCAGTCCCGGGGCGGCCTGTTGTCGGAAGCGGAGCTGGCGGCAGTGGATGGTCGGGGCGATCCGGCCACGATCCTGCGTCCTGCAAGTGGGTCGACGCCATGAGTTGTCCAACCGGGAGCGCGCGTTGATGGCGGGCACGGTGCGGCGCGGAGGCCAGATTGCCTGGGCGGGACTCAAGCTCGGCGTCGCCGTGCTGCGCCTGCGCCGACGTGCACCCGACCTGCTTCCGGCATACGTCAGCACCACACTGGTGGGGTTGGGCACCACCTTCGTCAAGCTGGGCCAGGGCTTGAGCCTGCGCTGGGACCTGCTGCCGGCGCCCTATCGCGAGGCGCTGTCGCGATTGCACAGCGATGTGCCCCCCTTCCCGGCGGAGGAGGCCATGCGTATCGTCGAACAGGCGTTTGGCGCGCCGGTCGGCGAACTTTTCGCCAGCTTCGATGACAAGCCCCTGGCCGCGGCTTCAGTGGCCCAGATCCATCCAGCGCGCATGCATGATGGTCGCGATGTGGTCGTCAAGATCACCCGCCCCGGGATCCATGCCCAGGTGCAGGCGGATCTGCTGCTCCTGCGGCGCACGATGCGCGTCGCCCAGTGGATCTGGCCGCCACTGAAACGCCACCGGCCGCTCGAACTGGTGGACGAACTAGGCGCATTCCTGCGTGACGAGATCGACATGCGTCACGAGGCGCAGAACATGCGGCGCATGGCCAAGGTGCTGGATGCCCTGCCCGGCATCACCCAGCCGCACGTCGTCGAGCCGTATGCCACCCGCAACGTGCTTGTGCAGGATCGAAGCCACGGGACCCGTCTGGAGGCCGCGTACGGCACAGCGGCCGCTCCCGCACTGGCAAGGGCGCTGCTCGGTGCCTACGTGCATCAGCTCTTCGGCGCCGGCGTCTTCCATGCCGACCCGCACCCGGGGAATCTGTTCTTCTTTGACGACGGTCGCCTGTGCCTGCATGACTTTGGATCGATCGGCGTGCTCGACCCTGCATCCCGGCTCGCGCTCGGCGGCATGGTCGAGGCCATTGCGGCCGACGACGCCGAGGGCGTGCTGGATGCAGCGATCGCCATGGGCTTCTTCCCGTCGCAGGTCGACCGCCGCTCGCATGTGCGCGAGATCCACCTGATCCTGGCCGAGATGGCCAGCCGTCCGCTGGCGCAGTGGTCCATTGCCGAGGCAATCTGGCGCGTGGCACGCATTGGGCAGGGCGCTGGCTTCCGGCTTCCGGCCCACCTGCTGTCCCTGATCCGGACGCTGTTCCTGGTCGAGAACACGCTGCGGGCGCTGGATCCGAATCTGGACCTGCTGGGGACGCTGTCCGCGCAGGCGGCCGCGATCGCCGACATTGCCGAAGCCAGCCGCCCCAGCGGCAACAGGCCGCTTGCCATGCGGCTGGCCCGCACTGCGCGCCAACTGCCACAGATCGCCACCGACCTGTTGCGGCAGGCGCAACTGAGCGACGGACGACCCGCCTTCTCCGTACACCACCATGGCCTGAGTTCCACGCAGGAGGCAATCGCGCGCACGGGCAACCGGCTGGCGTTGGCCCTGGTCACCTTGGGCCTGTACGTAAGCGGTGCGCTGTTGAGCCTGCATTCCGACGGCCCGCAAGTGTTCGGTCACATGCCTTTCCTGGCTATGGTGGCTTTCGCTGCTGCGGGATTGCTCTCACTGCGGCTGGTGATGGCCATCGCCAGATCGGGACACTTGTAACAGAACACTGATCTATCTCCCCGCTGGTGCCCGGCGCATCAGTGCATCCAGGAAGGCAGACCCATGACGCAACACAATCATCATCATCAAGATCATCAGGCGCACGGCGAGCAACCGCCGCATCCCCGCACGGGTGCTGAAGGTGACGTCCATGCCGGGCACGACAAGCATGCCGGCCACAGCGTGGCGAGCTTCCGCGACAAGTTCTGGCTCACGCTGCTGCTGACCATCCCCACTCTGATCTGGAGCGGGATGATCCAGCATTGGTTCGACTACACCGCACCACAGTTCCCGGGGTCGGCGTACATCCCGGCGGTGTTCGGCACGATCGTGTACTTCTACGGCGGCTCGCCGTTCCTCCGCGGCGGATACCACGAGCTGAGAAATCGCCTGCCGGGCATGATGACGCTGATCTCGCTTGCGATCACCGTCGCCTTCCTTTACAGCGCGTTGGTCACGCTCGGCGTTGTCGAGGGCTTGGACCTGTGGTGGGAGCTGGCGACGCTGGTGGCGATCATGTTGTTCGGCCACTGGATCGAGATGCGTTCGATCAACCAGGCACAGGGCGCTCTCAAGGAACTCGCGAAGCTGCTGCCTGATATGGCGGTGCGGTTGGATGAGGCCGGTACCGCGAAGGAAGTCCCTGTCGCGGAACTGAAGCGCGGCGACCTGCTGCTCATCAGGCCCGGCGCGAGCATTCCCGCCGACGGCGTCGTGAAGGAAGGGACCAGCGCCGTCAACGAAGCGATGATCACCGGCGAGTCCAAGCCGATGGACAAGTCGACGGGCGACCGGGTGATCGCCGGCACCGTCAACGGACAGGGCTCGTTGCGTGTCGAGGTGACGGGAACCGGCGACGAGACCGCGCTCGCGGGTATCATGCGGCTCGTCGAGCAGGCCCAGACGTCGCGCTCGCGCGCCCAGGCCCTGGCGGACCGGGCGGCGTTCTACCTCACGATCATCGCCATCGTCTCCGCCGCGGTTACCGCCATTGTCTGGCCACTCCTCGGTCGACCGTGGAGCTTCACGATCGAGCGCGTAGTGACCGTGCTCGTGATCGCCTGTCCCCATGCGCTGGGTTTGGCCATCCCGCTGGTGACCGCCATCTCGACCACGATTGGCGCACGGAACGGCCTGCTCGTGCGCGATCGACGCGGCCTGGAAGAGGCCCGTTTGCTGAACACGGTCGTGTTCGACAAGACAGGCACGCTCACGCTCGGTTCGCACCGCGTCGTGAAGACCACTGCCGCCGATGGACTCACCGACGACGAGGTGCTTCGCGTGGCCGCGTCGGTCCAGCGCGACGCTGAACATCCGATCGCGCAGGCGCTGATGACCAGCGCCAAGGAACATGGCATCGACGTTCCGATGTCGCAGGACTTCGAGTCCATGCCGGGACGCGGCGTGCGCGCAGTCGTCGAGGAGCGCTCGCTTCACGTTGGCGGGCCGGGTCTGTTGAGAATGCTCGCGGTCGAACCGCCGGAGACGCTTCGGCGGGCTGCCGAATCAGCGGCAGCCGATGGTCAATCTGCAACCTACCTGGTGGAAGGCGACCGGGTGCTCGCCGTATTTGCGATCGCGGATGCCATCCGTCCCGAATCGTTCGACGCGGTCAAGCGGCTGCACGACGAAGGACTGGAGGTTGTCCTGCTGACGGGTGATTCCACGGCGGTCGCAAACGCGGTCGCGAAGGAACTCAACATCGACACCGTCTTCGCCGAGGTATTGCCCGAGGACAAGGTGGCAAAGATCGAGGAGCTGCAGGCCCAGGGCAAGCGCGTCGCGATGGTGGGTGACGGTGTCAATGACGCTCCGGCGCTGCTCACGTCCGACGTCGGCATCGCCATCGGCACAGGGACGGACGTCGCGGTCGAGGCCGGCGACGTCGTACTCGTGCGCAGCGACCCGCGCGACGTGCCAGCGATCATCGAATTGAGCAAGGCCACCTATCGCAAGATGATCCAGAACCTGTGGTGGGCCGCCGGCTACAACATCGTCGCCATCCCTCTCGCCGCTGGCGTTCTCGCCGCATGGGGGATCCTGCTGCAACCTGCGCTTGGGGCAGTGCTCATGTCGCTGAGCACCGTCGTTGTGGCAATCAATGCGCAGTTGTTGCGCCGGGCGGTGCGGTCCCCATGAACATGATTCGGGGACACCTGTGACCACGCGCCGGCTTCTTGCACTCAACGTTGGCTCGTCCACCCTCAAGGGCGCGTCCTATCTGTTCAACACTGAGGGACACGGCGCGCAGTCTCGTCTGCTCGAGCGCTCCCGGGCCGAAATTCCAGTCGGCGTGGATGCGCAGGAGCGCCTTGCCACCCTGCTCGAGGCATTGTCGGAGCCGTGGCCCAGCCCCGACGTGGTGGTGCACCGAATCGTACATGGCGGTGACCTGCACGACGCCCGCGAGCTCGACGAAACCGTGCTCGCGAAACTGGATGCATTGGTGCCGTTCGCACCCTTGCACCAGCCGGTAGCCCTCGCTTTCGCGCGTGCCGCGCGCATGCGTTGGCCGCACGCGCGCCAAGGCGTGGCCTTCGACACCGACTTCCACGCGTCGCTCGCGCCCTGGAGCCGGCGCTTGCCTGTCCCTGAAGCATGGGATGCGCTGGGCATCCGCCGCTACGGTTTCCATGGACTCGCCTTTGCCTCCGCGCTCCGCATAGTGGCCAGCCACGACGCTGGAATCCTGAAGGGCCGCGCTGTCTTCGCGCATCTGGGGGGTGGCTGCAGCGTCTGCGCCGTCGAGGGCGGCCGCAGCCGCGACACCACCATGGCGCTCACTCCGCTGGGTGGAATCCCGAGCCCTACCCGCTCCGGAGATCTCGATCCCGGCGCGTTGCTGTATCTGCTGAGGCATGAACGCCTGGATGCGCAGGCGCTTGAAAACGGCCTGTACCGCAGTGCAGGCCTTGCCGGAATCGCCGGCCATGGCGACATGCGCGTGTTGCTGACGGATCCCGGCCCGCAGGCCCAGCTTGCCGTGGAGCTCTTTGCAGTCCGGATTGCGCAGTCCATCGCGGCCATGGCCACGGCAATTGGCGGTCTCGACCATGTCGTCTTTTCCGGCGGCATCGGCCATCGCGCGCCGGTTTTGCGGGCTCGCATCGTCGCGCGACTGGCCTGGCTCGGCCTGGCGCTGGCACCTGACGTCAACGATGCTGGAGCCACGCGGATCGACCGCGGGGGCGGGCCGAGCATATGGAACGTCGCGATCGATGAGGAGCGCGAACTGGCTGAATCGGCACTCGCCTGGCTGTAGCCACGACACGCCCCAAGGGTCGGCTCCGGTGGGGAATCACTCCTCGATCCGTGACGACGTGAGCACCGCTGCGAATCCACCACCGGGGGTGCGCATGTTCGTGGTCTGGCCCTGGTACAGCCTGGCCGCGAACAACAGGACACCCGCCTCGGACGCGAAGCAGCGCACATCCGCCTTGAGGGACTGGCCCCCATGCACGATCCGCATGCTCGGTGGCGCGAAGGCCTGTGCGATGTAGGTCGCCGACGCCATAGACGCCCAAGTCCGCCGGGTCAACTTGTCGCCCCGATAACTCCCACGGCTGCCAAACCCTGCTGCAGGCTTGAAGAAATATCCGTTGCGCACTGCCCACAACGCATCCCGGTTCGCGGGCACGAGTTCGACCGTGGGCGGGATCACCTGGCCCAGCAGTGCCGTCGAACCCGCATCGACCCCGAACCCGCCGAGCAGAGCCGGGTCCCCGAGCACCGCAAGGTTGCGCTTGTCGGCAAACAGCGCGTGTGCTCGGGGATGCGGCATCAGCGCGACGTCCCCTGCCAGGTAAGCCTCACGAATGTCTGCATGCGAGGCATCCTCGAGCGCGAAATCGGTCAACCGGTTGTAGACAGTGTCGATTCGACCGTGGGCATCCTCAAGCCCGTCCGAACCAAACGACAAATCCTCGGGAGCGCTGATCACGCAGTCCACGCCATGGTCCCGAAACGCGTTCGCGTACAGCACAAACTCGGGGTAAAGGAACTGCGCTCGCGGAGTGCTGTCCACGATGGCCAGGCGCGACGGCGTGCGCCCGGATTGCTGCCGAGCATCCTCCATCCAGGCCGTGACGGCCGCATCACGCGCTTGGGCCGCGTTGGTCCAGGTGGCCCATGCTGGCGGCGCGCAAGACCGCACGGCATCGAGCAACAAGGCATTGAGGAGCAGACCGCCTGGATTGGTGTTGACCTCGATCAGCCGCGGGCCATCGACCGTCAGGTGAAAGTCCAGACCCAGGACGCCCCCCGCCGAACCCGGATCATGGGTTGCAATGTCAGGGGCCCATTGCAGGACCCGTTGGCTATATCCCGGGTTTCCTGCGACGTCGAAGACCGCCGCCGCGACTCGTCCCATGGCCTCCAACGCGGGCCGATCAACGAACAAGGCATAGGGTGAAAATAAGTGCGCGTGTACGGCGGGATCAGTCGTGAACTCCGGAAAGGCACCCCGGATCGACTCGTGCAGACGGAGGATGTCGACCACTTCGCATGCACACCGCTGGTTGAGCGGCGCGCTTTCCAGGGTGGCACAGTCGATCTCGCAGCCTGTCTGTCCAACTATTATCGGAGTCCGCGGTTCAACCACAACAGGGATTGTTCTGTTGGATCGGTGGACATGGCACTGTTCCGAACGAGCAGAACACACAGCAGTCGCCTTGATGCGGACGCAAAACCGCTCCACAGCCCGTGCACTCATAGAAGAATTGACACGCTGTGATGGGCATTGTCTCGGTCGCCCGATGGCCGCACTCCGGGCAGGTCAAGATGCTTTCCAGCTTGACGTCACTCACCGCCAGTCCGCACCTTGGCCGGGAAGCCTGCTTCCGTGACTGCACGCGCGATTCCGGCTGCATCCGTCTGGCTCGATTCGAACGTCACCGTGACTGTTTCAGCCCGGGTGTCCACCTTCACATCGGCCACGCCCGGCACCTTCTCCAGCGCCTTCCTGATGGTGATGCCGCAGGCGGGACAGGTCATGTTCTCAGCATCGAGCATCACTACGGTTGCGGGCGTCGCAAGAGCGGCACCGACCGACAGAGCAGCCACCAGGGCCAGTATCCACTTGTGCATCGCGCCTCCTACAGAATCCAGACGATGTAATAGGGAAACAGCAGCAACAGGACGATGAGGGCTGTCGCCAACCAGAGCCAACGTCGCCTGCGTCGCAGAGCGTCCGGGGCGATGCAACTGCCATCCACACCGCACCGTGCCGCCGGTCGATACAGCATCCAAAACGCCACGGCCAAGGACAGTACGGCGGCGGCGCTGAACCAGGGCCTCAAGGGATCGAGAGCTGTCAGGGTGCCGATCCAGGCGCCACTGATGCCCAGCAGGACCAGCACCAGCGGCACGACGCAGCAGACCGATGCGCCAATGGCGGCGATGCTCGCGCCAACGATGGCTGGAACAGACGATTTGGCCGGGGTTGTTTGCATCAGAGCATACTAGCCTCTGTACCTAGGTACGGAGTCAAGCCGTGCGTCCGAACACGTTTACGATCAGCCGGCTGGCGGCGGCGGCCGATGTGCACGTCGAAACCGTGCGCTACTACCAGCGGCGTAGGCTGCTGCGTCAACCCGAGCGACCCATAGGAGGCGTGCGTCGTTACGACGAAAACGATGTCAATCGGCTTCAGTTCATCCGGCGCGCTCAGATGATGGGATTCAGCCTCGACGAGATCGCTGGCCTGCTAGAGATCACAGGCGAAGGTTCTTGCGAGCAGACCCGTCAGCTGACCGAGCGAAAGCTCGTCGATGTCCGTCTACGAATCCGCGAGCTGCGACAGCTGGAGAGGGATCTCGAACAGAAAATAGCGCGGTGCGCCCAAGTGCCGGCGGGAGAGTGCTGCCCAACCCTCGATTTTCTGGAGCGGCCAATAAAGCCAGCTGCGACAGGCAGTTAGCTCACTTTCGGCCCGTTTTTACACGAATCCCTGCCGACCCTCCACCGAGCGCTACGTGCTGACGGCGTTCACCTATGGGTGCAACCTCGGCCCGGCCCAGGCGGCACGGCATCTGCGTGGCGCCGCATCCGCGCACATGTTGTCGTTCGTCAATCGCCGTCACGTGGATGCGAACAAGCTGGCAGCGGCCTGCCGCGACATCATCAACAGTTACGCCGGCCTGCAGCTTCCCAAATTCTGGGGCGATGGCAAGCGTGCCGCGGCCGACGGTACCAAGTACGACTCGTACGACCAGAACCTGCTGGCGTCGTATCACATCCGCTACGGAGGCTATGGCGGCATCGCCTATCACCACGTCTCGGACACCTATGTGGCGCTGTTCAGTCACTTCATTCCGTGCGGCGTCTGGGAAGCGGTGTACATCATCGACGGGCTGCTGAAGAACACCTCCGACATCCAACCCGACACCGTTCACGCCGATACCCAGGGTCAGTCGCTGCCTGTCTTCGGCCTATCGCACCTGCTGGGCATCCAGCTGATGCCGCGCATCCGCAACTGGCGCGATTACCGGTTCTTCCGTCCGGACGAGGACAGCCGCTACGAGCACATCGATGCGCTGTTCCGGGAGGACATGGACTGGGACCTAATCGAGACCCACTGGAAGGATCTGATGCAGGTGGTGTTGTCGATCAAGTCCGGCAAGATCGCCGCCTCGACGCTGCTGCGCAAACTGGGCAACTACAGCCGCAAGAATCGGCTGTACCAGGCTTTCCGGGCACTCGGTGCCGCAGTGCGCACGTTGTTCCTGCTGCAATACATTTCCGACCGGGAGTTGCGCGAGCAGATCACAGCCTCCACCAATAAGGTCGAAGCCTATAACGGGTTCTCCAAGTATTTCTTCTTCGGCGGAGAGGGCGTGATCGCCGACAACGATCCGCTCGAACAGGAGAAGGCAGTCAAGTACAACGACCTGGTCGCCAATGCCGTTATCTTCCACAACGTGGTCGAGCAGACCCGCATCATCAAGACGCTGATGCGAGCAGGTTGGAAGATCACTCAGGAAGACGTGGCTGCACTCAGTCCCTACGTGACCAGCCACGTGAAGCGCTTCGGTGATTACCTGATCGATGTGGATGCTCTGCCGGAACCGTACGAAATCGAGCTGGCCCTGGCGGCGTAGCGCGGATCAACCTGTATTGCCGCAGCAGGGACTATGTTGCTGGATGGGCGGGCACGGCACCGTGCCGTAGGAACAGAATACGCAGCAATCGCCGGCCTTGGGGCGCAGCAGGGTGTGGCAAGCCGGGCACTCGTAGAAGAATTGGCATGCCGTGGTGGGCATGGTTTCGGTCGCCTGGTGCTCGCATGCAGGACACGTGAGCGTGCTTTGCAATTGCACCTCAGCCACCGTTCGCGCCCGCCTTGGCCGTGGCTGGAAAACCGGCGTCGGTGATGGCCTTCGCGATGGCCGCCGCGTTGGTGCGCTCGGCATCAAATGCCACCGTCACGGTGCCGGCTTGGGTATCAATATGCTTCGCCGTCACCCCTGGCACTGTGTCCAACGCTTTTTCGATCGTGATGCGACACGCTGGGCAGGTCATGTTTTCCACCTGCAGGACAACCTGCTTTGGAGTCGCCGCCCAAGCCAGGCCCATCCATGCCGTGAATACCAAACTGAGAAGGATCTTGCGCATGGGGACTCCTACAGGAACCAGCCGATGTAGTAAGGAAAGAGCAGCAGCAGCGCGATCAGGGCGGTGGCGAACCACAGCCAGCGCCGCCGGCGTCGCAATTGCGTGGGATCGACGCAGATGCCGTCGATGCGGCAGCGCGAGGTTGGGCCATAGAGCATCCAGAACGCCCAGGCCAGGCACACCAACGTGGCCGCGCTGAACCAAGGACGCCACGCGTCCAGGGCGGTGAGATTGACGATCCAGGCACCGCTGATGCCCATCAGGACCAGCACCAGAGGCACGACACAACACACGGACGCGCCAATCGCCGCGATCGCGGCGCCCAAAAGGGCAGGTAAGGAGGACTGTGGGGGACGTTGGGCCATATCCGCATGTTAATCTCCGTACCTAAGTACGGAGTCAAGCCGATGGTCACCCACGTAATGACGATCAGCCGGCTGGCCGCAGCCGCTGGTGTGCACGTCGAGACGGTCCGTTATTACCAGCGGCGAGGCCTGCTGCCGGAGCCTGAGCGCCCAATGGGCAGCGTGCGCCGGTACGGCCTCAACGAAGTCGGCCGACTTCAGTTCATCCGTCGAGCACAGGCGATGGGATTCAGTCTCGACGAGATAGCGGGGCTGCTGGAGGTCAAAGGCCAGCGCGCCTGCGAGCAGACGCGGCAGCTGACCGAACTGAAATTGGCCGAGGTGCGCCGGCGTCTGGACGAGCTACGACAATTGGAAGTCGACCTTGAGCATTTGGTGGCGGAGTGTCGCCACGTGGCGACCGGCGCGCCGTGCCCGACGCTCGATCTGCTGGCGCAACCGGCCGAGAAGAAAAATATCGGCTAAGTTGTTGTGCCAAAGGAATTATTTGAATTCCGTGGGGCATTTTTACACGTATCTCGGCTGAACCCCAAGTTGATGATTGCCAGGTCCGATGACCGCGACATTCGCACCGTGGTCGGGCTCAACCAGCTCGGCGCCGGCGAAACGGTCCCTCACCAGAATCTGCAGCCAGACTGGGCCGGCGCTGGAATCGAACTGGTGTGGACGCGCGGCGCCGAGTACGACCTTGACCGCGTGTGCGTAGCGCTGGCCAGCTTGCGTGGCGCGGCAACCGGTGAGCGAGTTCGATCGGTGGCCATCGCCGAGGCAACCAGGCTGCTGCTGCAGCCGATGTCCGGCGATCTTGTGACTGATGCCCGACTCGATGGACGAGTGCGCGAGGTTGCTGCGGGCGGGCTGATTCTCCGGCATCACTACATTGAAAAGAAGCTGGCCATCCTCACCGTCGATGAGGAAGGGCAGATGCGCTGATAAGTGGCGCCCTAATCGAAGTTCAGATGCCGCGGCAGTTTGCCGCCCCGCCCTGCAGAACACAGTTTGGAGATCGAAATGAGCATGCAAGACGCCCTGAGCACTATCGCCTCCCAGGAGGTCCCTGGCTTTCTCGTCGCCCTGAGGCAGGCCGCCGAGAACCCGGAGTTGTTGGAAGAGTACGACCGGCTGTACGGCACTAATTTGCGCGATCGAGGGGCGCCGCTCGACATCATCGCTAACGCCGAGGCCGGTACGATCGACCAGGAGATGGACGTGTTCGTGGCTTTCATTCGCGACCACGTGTGGCAGTGCATCGCCCCTGATGTACGCGAAGCCTTATGTGACCGTGCGATCGCGTCGATGGCTGCTTGATAGGGTCTCCGAGCCATGGTCAAAGGACGCGGTACCGAGGGCGGGCAAAAGCCAGTGGCGCCGCCCCGCAATAAGCTCCCCGCTCTTCCTCCCTTGCCGTTTGAGGAAGAGCGGGCCCGTCTTGCCCGCGATCTGAAGCTGCGGGCGGGTGGGACTCCGGCCTGGTCAGGCGGAACGATGCCGACGACGGACTCCGGAGACTTGGCGGCACTCACCGCAAGTGCCGCCAGCTTGGACGTAGCCCACCTTCCGATTCTGCTCCAAGGTCTACGGCTCGACCTCAATGACCAACAGCGGTCGGTGGCGCTCGGCAACCTTCGTGCCTTTGCCCAGCACGGGGCTACAGGCCTGGCCGACAACAGTCAGCGGACCCTGCGAGCCTGTTGGCTCAACTGGCTCGCCTACTGCGAGCATGCGGAACAGGTGGTCCTACCGATCACCTTCGACACCTTGCGGCCGTTCATTGATCTCCTGGTCGACGGTCAGCGGAAACGAGCGACGCTCGAGCTCCATCTCCAATCACTGCGGGCAGCCTCCAAGTTCTATGGATGCCCTGACCCCATGGAATCGCTGATTGCTAAGGCCTACTGGAAGGATCTCTGCAGGAAGAAGCTGACCAAGGCGAAGGCGTCTGCCCAGGGCATGACTCGGGCGGACGTGGCCGCGATGGTGGGTGATCTCGACCTGTCCATTCCACGCCAGGCGCGAGATGCCGCACTTGTACGGTCAGCCTATGACTTGTTCGCGCGACGCGAGGAGCTGGCAATGGCCAAATGGGAGGACTTTGGAGTTCCCAGGATTTCCTAGACAGAGCTAGCCTCTGTTGGGGGTAGCATTGGGAGACAGTCATGTCTGCAGGCAAGATCACCAGCAAGACCCGGCAAGCCTACAAA
>NZ_JBRRDW010000018.1:0-82910 GCF_056759895.1 Stenotrophomonas sp. STEN038 | reverse complement strand
CCCCCCCCCCCAATGATATTCCCCCTCCCGCGGTCATTCGTTTACCGGGCCGCGGGCGGCGGAACCCACAGAACTCCCCCCCCAAACCGCGGGCCCCCGGGGGGGCGCCCCCCCACCCCCCCCCCCCACCCCGGTTTCCGCATTCAACTACAGGGCAGAACGATCAGTGACGAACACCGGCAGCGGCACATCCAGCACTTCAGCACTCAGCCCGCGCCCGGCCAGGAAACCGGCGATGTTGTCGGCGATGGCAGGGTTGCCTACCCACATCTCGTTGTCATGGCTTGCACCGCGCACCAGCAGCTCCTTGCCCTTGCTGAAACCAGGCAGCAGCGCCTGGGCATTGGCATGCGGGGTGCGGCCGTCCAGCGTGCCGCTGATGAATAGCACCGGCACGTCGCTACGCAGTGGCGCACGGAAGGCCTCACCCAGGTCCAGCATGCCCAGGCCATCAGCAACTTCCGGGAACGGGAAGTTCAAGGCATCGCCGAGCAGGCTTTGGCGTGCCTGTGCCGCGGCCAGGGCGCGCCGTTGCGGGCTCTGCCCGGAGGCCACATCCATCGCCGTCGGCATGGCGCGCCAGCCGCCCAGGCCCTCACGCACCATCAAGGCGATGGCACCGAGCAGATCGTAGTTGCCGGCCTCGGCCTCACGCAGTGCCAGCGGCAGCATGCGCTGGGTAGAGCGGCGGCCGATGGCGATCGCTATCGCCATCTGCGCGTCGAACTCGCCGATGGTCACCTTGCGGCCGTCATGCATCGGGCTGCTGCCCTGCCCCGGCTGCTGCCGCAACTTGGCCAACACGCGCTGCGCCGAGCCCTGCAGATCCTCGAAGCCGTCCTTCCTGGCGATGACCGCCAGGTCAGCCAGCAATGCGTCGGCCGTCAGCGGCAGCTTGAGCGTGTCGTCCGGGCCTTCGCTGCCCATCAACACCACGCGCTCCAGGCTGTCCGGATGGCGGCGCACGGTGGCCAGCGCCAGATGCGTGCCGTAGCTCATGCCCCACAGGCTCAGCTTGGGCAATGCCATCGCCTTGCGCAGGTACTCGATATCGTCGGCGCTCTCGGCGGTGGTGTAGGCGCCCATATCCACCCCGGCGTCTTTCCAGAACGCAAGGCAGCTGACCAGTGCGGCCTTCACTCCGACCAAAGCCGCGTCACGCTGCAATGGCTGGGCGTCGTCGAACTTGTGCTCGTGCGGGCACTCCGGCGGCATTTCGGAGAAGTCGGTGCCGCGTTGATCAAGCAGCAGCACATCGGTCTCGCGGCGGACCCGATCGAACACCGGCCAGCGCGGGCCCAGCGCGGTGCCGAAGCCCGACCCGCCCGGGCCACCAGCCAGATAGACCACCGGTGCGCTGCGACCATCGCCACCGGTCGCCGGCAAGCGCACGACGCGCAGGCGGATACGCGGCCCGTTCGGCTCACTGTGGCGACGTGGAACCTCGAGGAAGGCCTCTTCGGTGGCGATGGTGCCGTTGCTCTTGGTCTGCATTGCATAGGGCGCAAACACCAGCGGCGCAACCGAGTCCTTGGCCAGCACCGGCGAGGCACAGGCCAGGGTCAGGCACAGCACCAACAAGCGAGCGGTACGTCCCAGCTTCCCCTTGCCGGCCACAAGCACCCCACCAGCAACGTGTCGATGCGTGGCGGCAAGCGATGCGTTTGCAGGAGCCGCCAAGAACGGCAGGCAAGGACGGCAATCACTGGAAACAGACAGAAAGTTGTTGGACATGGCGGGCTCCGACTGGATGGGAAGATGGGCGTTGCCGTGGCCTCTGCAACCCGGAGAAACCTCCCGGTGCCCTTGCCACGGAGCCAGCATCCCTCCCTCAACGGTGCTTGCGGCGCGCGCGTCCGCCGAACAGCTCCAACTCACCGCCCAGCGTCTCCATGCAGCCGATACGATAGGCCCATGCCGATCCTACGAATCCTGAGCGTCCTGGCCGTGCTGGTCTTCGCGGTCGCCGCGTGGCTGGCCGTGCTGCTGCGCGACGTCAACAGCGTGCAAGTGCTGAGCGGAGAGATGGCGCCGGCCAGCGTTACCGCGAGCGGCGGCCTGCCGACCTCGCCGCCCGCGGACACCGACTGGCAGCCAATCGATCAACAAAGGTTGGCCAGCTGGCGCGGCCCGTACTGGCTGCGCTGGCAATCGCCCGCATCCACGCAGCCGGACGATGGCGGCCGCGCCCTGCGGCTGTCCTTGCGCGGTGCCAGTCAGCTCTACTGGAACGGCCGGCCGATGCTGGGCAACGGCGTCGTCGGCACCAGCGCCGAGCAGGAGCAGCCCGGCCAGGTCGACATCACCCGCGTACTGCCAGCTTCCTCGCCCACAGGCACGGATGAACTGCTGGTACTCGCATCCAGCCACCATCAGCAGTTTGGCCTGTACAGCGCCGATGCCCTGGTTGCGGTGGCGCCGGCCGTAGTGTTGTACCAGCGCATGGTCCTGCCCTGGCTGATCGCTGCCCTCGCTACCGGTGCACTCGCCGCAGCCTGCCTGTACTTCCTCGCGTTGCAACGCGGCCGGCCGCAGATGCCGGGTGGGCGCTTGCTGCTCGCCCTGTGTGTAGTGGGCATTGCACTGCCGGTGATCGAAGGCTGGCGACCGTTGCTCGGCTACCTCTACCCGTGGCACGGCCTGCGCCTGTATGCACTGCTGGCGATGCATGTGGCAGCGGCCATGCTGCTTCCCGCCTACCTTGCGCGACGTTTCCGCGTTGCCGTGCCCAAGGGCCTGGGCATCGCCTACGCGGCCGCATTGGTGATCACTGCCGTGCTGCTGCCCAGCTTCGACATCCGCTCGGCGGTGGCGTTGTTGCTGAGCCTGCTGGCCTCGGCCGCGCTGCTGCTGCGCGCCAAAGGCGAGCGCGACGAACGCTGGCCGATCCTGGCCCTGCTGCTGGCCGGAGTACTTGCCCTGCTGTTCGCCCCGGGCGCGTTTCTTGATGGCCCCTACTTCCTGCTGCTGGCGGTGCTGGTGGGCTTCCTGCTGCTGTGCCATGCGGCGCAGGTCCGCGACCTGGACCTGCACAACGCACGCCTGCGCGAAGAGCGTGCAAGCCTGTCGCTGCAGTTGCTGCAGCGAGGCATCCAGCCACATTGGCTGATGAACACCCTCACCTGCCTGCAGGAACTGATCGAACAAGCCCCGGCAAAAGCAAGCTGCTTGGTCGAATCGCTGGCCGAACAGTTCGACCGCTTGCGCGAAAGCAGCAGTCGCCAGAGTGTGCCGCTCAGCGAAGAGCTGGCCCTGTGTCGCAACCACCTGGATATCGTCGGCCAGGCCCTGGACCAGCCGATGACGCTGGAGGTGGATGCCAACGACCTGCAGCTGTCGCTGCCCCCCGGCGTGCTGCATGCACAGGTCGAGAACGCCCTGACCCATGCCGGCGCGGTGGCCTGCGCGCAGCGACCGTTCCGCCTGCGCGTGCAACGCGACAAGCAACACTGGGTGCTGGAACTACGCAGTGCGCGTGGTTCCGCACCGCACCGTGGCCAGGGCACCGGCACCCGCTATATCGAGGCCAGCCTGGCCGCCTCCCACCCCAACCGCTGGCACTACAGCCAAGGCGCCGATGGCGACGACTGGTGCAGCCGTATCGAACTCACATGCGCATATTGATCGTCGAAGATGAGCCGCTGGTCCGCCAGCGCCTGCTGCGCTTGTGTAGCGAACTGGCCGGTAGCCGCGCGCGCTTCGATGCGGTAGCTGACCTCGACGCTGCCGGCGACCGGCTGCAGCGCAGCGTTTACGATGGACTGCTGCTGGACCTCAACCTCGGCGGCGAGGATGGCTTTGACCTGCTGCGCCGCGCCGTCGCCGGCCGTTATCACTGCGTGGTCGTATCGGCCCATCGCGAGCGCGCCCTGCAGGCCTTCGAGCACGGCGTGCTGGATTTCGTGCCGAAGCCCTTCTCGCGTGAGCGCCTGGGGCAGGCCCTTGAACGCCTGCTGGATGTCGGCCGCTACAGCTCGGGCCGCGCGCGTTACCTTGGCATCTGGCGCGCACAGGGCACCGCCCTGGTCGAACTGGCCGATGTACAGTGGATCCGCGCCGATGGCGACTACAGCGAGCTGCGCATGCGTGACGGGCGCAGTGAATTGCACGACAAATCATTGGCTGGGCTGAGCGCCGTGTTGCCGCCGGACTTCATCCGCTGCCACCGTTCCTATCTGGTCAACCTGCGCCACATCAGCACCCTGCATTCGGGAAGTGGCAGCCGCTACTGGCTGGTGCTCAACGGTGGTGCTGAGCTGCCGGTAGGACGTGCCCATGTGGCCGGTTTGCGGCAGGCACTTGCGCTTGAATGAACCAAGCGATGCATTGAAGCGGGCAGACTCCGTAGCCCGGGCAAGCGCAGCGCACCCGGGAACTTGCAGAGCGTCATCAAACCGCGTGCCCAGGCAATCTCTGCAACAGGCACATCAGCGCCCTAGCCGATTCAACCATTCCCCCGGGTGCGCTGCGCTTACCCGGGCTACGTGGTTCCGCTGAAGAGCCGGGTACGCTTGCCCGGCAATGTAATCCCCGCCGCCTGCTCAAGGGCTCTGGGACGTTGAACGCGCCTTGCTCAAGGCATCCTCGAAACTCTCCTTGTGCTCGTCCACCAGGCGGGCGAGCAGGTCAGGGTCCACGAATGCATCCTCATCGCCATCGGTGCGTCGCGCCTGCCGCTCGAGGATGCCGGTGGTATCGGGATGGCCGCTCAAGACGATGTCTGCCTGCATAGTGCCAAGCTTTGCAAACGTCGCGCGGAAGTCCTCGACGATCGTCGGATAGCTGCGATTCCCAACCAGCGTATTGCCGGCAACGGTAATGCTGCACAGGAACAAGACCTCGCGCGGCGTGCCACGGTCATTCACGGTCATGCTCCAGCTGGTGCAACCGGCGGTGTGCCCCGGAGTGAGATGGGCCGTCAGTTCGATATCACCAAGTCGCAGCTTCTGCCCATCACTGACAATCTCATCCAGCTTGATTGGCTCGAAGGGTTGGATGCCGTAATTGTTGTCGCCCTGGTTCCTGCCGTTCTCAAGCGCCCAGCGGTCGCCAGCGCTGGCGGCGTAGCGCGCACCGGTGTCGCGTTTGAGTGCTGCCATCGCGCCGACATGATCGGCGTGGGCATGGCTGCTGAGCAACAACCGCACATCATGCAGCGGCACCCCAAGGCCTTCGATGTTTCGCTCGATCTGATCCGCATTGGCAGCAAGCGGAGCGTCGAGCAGGATCGCCCCCTGCTCCGACACGATCAGGTATGCCGCCAATCCCTCGCTGCCTACGTAATAGATGTTGTCGACGATATGAAACGGTTTGATCGGTGTCGTCCAGTCTGCGGGCGGTCCAGCCCACGCCGCCGACGACGCTCCAGCAAGCACCATTGCCGCCACCCGCAATCTCCTGCGAATCCCTTGCTTCTGCATCATCTCTGCGCCTTGTCCGGTTGGTGCAGGAACTGTGCGCCGTAGAGAAAAATGCGACAAATGCGTAGAACTGGGTCGAGGCATGAGTTTTTCTGGGCCTTCGCTCATCTGCACGCAGGCCGGCACGATACGTGCCAAGCACCTCGCCATCCGGCAATGAACGGCCGGCGTTCGCCGCGCACCGTAATTGCGATTCTCCGGTCTGCAATTTTTACGGCGTTTTCATCGCTACGTATCACCACCAAGCCGAGCCCAGCAGTATCTTCGCGTCCATCCGCCCCGAGAAGCCACAATGATCCGTCGATCCTTGTCCCTGCTGCTTCCGTCCCTGTTTGCGGCTGCAGCGCTGTCGGGCTGCGACGCTCCCGACAAAGCAACCACCGTTGTCGACAAGGCCCCGGCAGCAGATGCCAATGAAATCCCGTTGTTCGACACCTTCGGCGACCTGCACCGCGACATAGGCAGCAAGGTGCCACTGGCACAGCGCTACTTCGACCAAGGGCTGCGCCTGGCCTATGGATTCAACCATGAGGCTGCCGGGCGCGCATTTGCCGAAGCCGCGCGCTTGGATCCGGCATGCGCAATGTGCATCTGGGGCCAGGCCTTGGTGCTTGGGCCAAACATCAATCTGCCAATGGATCCGGCAGCCGCCAAAGATGCCACGGCATTGGCCGCACGTGCTGCCTCCCTTGCCACTGGCGCGCGGCCTGTCGATCAAGCGCTGATCCAGGCGCTACAGAAGCGTTACGCCGACCCAGCACCGGAGGACCGCAAGCAGTTGGATCGCAACTACGCCGATGCGATGGCTGGGGTGGTCGCTAAGTTTCCTGAAGACGATGATGCCGCAACGATGTACGCGGAGGCCTTGATGGATCTCTCGCCATGGGCCTACTGGCAGGAGGGCAAGCCCGCAGAGTTCACCCAGGCATTGGTCAGCGAACTGGAGCGCGTGCTGGCGCGCAACCCGCGCCACATCGGTGCGATGCACTATTACATCCACGCCATGGAATCCTCACCCGAGCCCAAGCGTGCCGAGCCCTACGCCGATGCCTTGGCTGCACTGGCGCCCGGATCCGGACATCTGGTGCATATGCCTGCGCATATCTACATCCGCGTTGGCCGCTACCACGACGCAACCCTCACCAATCTGGCCGCAACCACCGCCGACAAGGATTTCCTGGCGGTCTGCCGTGGCAGCAATGGCGTCTATCCGTTGGGATACGTGCCACACAACTGGCACTTCGCCACGATGACCACGGGACTGACCGGCTCGCGCACGCTGTCCATGCAGGCCGCCAAACAGACGGCCGATCGTGCGGACCGCGCGGTCATGGGCGAGGCGCCGATGCAGTTCATGCAGCAGTTCGTGGTGGCACCGCTGCTTACCCAGGTCCGCTTCGGCGATTGGGACGGCATTCTCGCCGATACCAGCACCGCGCCTGAGCTGCCGTATCCGTCTGCGATCCGCCATTTCGCCCGCGGCATGGCGCACGCACGCAAGCGTGCGTTTGACGATGCGGCGCGCGAGGCCCAAGCCCTGCATGCCATTACCACCGATGCGGCGATGACGCAGGTCAGCTTCTTTGACATCAACCATGCCGACAGCGTGCTGCGCGTGGCCGATGCACTCCTGCGTGGCGAACTGCTACGCGCGCAGGGAAAACACAGCGAAGCGATCACCGCCCTCCGGGAGGCTGCAGCCGCCGAAGATGCCCTGGCCTACAACGAACCCGCCGACTGGCAGCTGCCGGTGCGCCCCTACCTGGGTGCCGCGCTGCTGGAGACAGGTGATGCGAGATCCGCAGCCGAAGCCTTCAATCAGGACCTGAAGACCTATCCGGCCAATGGCTGGTCGTTGTTCGGGCTGGCGCAAGCACAACAGGTGTTGGGCCAAGCCGAAGCGGCGGCGGAAACCAAACGCCAGCAAGCAGCAGCCTGGCAATGGGCAGACGCGCCGCTGGCAGCTGCGCGCTACTGAGCCACGAGCGTTGGCCGCGACGTGGCTGCATCCACATCCGGCTGCAGCTCGGCCATCGCCGCCAGCGCAGCCGTCTCACGCTGCTGCCATTCGCCGCGCAGCTGGCGGAAAGGAATCTGCCGGCTGCCAAGCTCACGCAGATACCAGGCATGCTGCCAGCGCCGGAACGCTTCGTCGCGGCGGGTACCGTCCTGCACGAATGGAACATCAGGGTCGCACAGCAACACCAGGTCATAACGACGTCGCGACAGCTCCAGCAAGCACGGATCGGCGCGACCAAACATCACCTCGGCGTACAGCAAGGTAGTCAACGGCGAGGTGTCGCAGACCAGCCAGCCGGTGGCGGCGCCCAGCAGATGTTCCTCGCGCGCCACCTGGGTCTGCGCGATATGCAGCAGGTCCGTCTCCTGCAGCTGGCCATCCTGCGCCTCCCATAGCTCGCGACCATATTCGGCCGCGTAGACACTGTTGCAGCGCATGGCCAGTGTCCGGGCCAGTGTTGATTTCCCGGTGGATTCACCGCCCAGCAACACCACCCGGCTGACGAAATCGCGATACACCTGCGGCGCCAGCTGCTGCCGTTGCGCATGCAGATCCGCACGCACTGCAGTGCCCGATACCGGCACGCTGCGCCTTGCGGGATCGACCTCAACATGCAGCACCGCGCGGCCGCCATGCAGTTGCTGTTGCTGCGAAAGCACTGCGGCGAAACCGGGGCCGTAGTCCTCACTGGTGAACACCAGATCCACCTCGCGTTGGATCACCTCGCGCAGCAGCCAGGCCATGAAGAAACGATGCGTCTCGTCATCCGCATCGTTGTCCGGCAGGCACTGCACAGCCAGCCCCAACCGTTGGCAATGTGCGGCAAGGCGGCTGTCATCGAGCACCCAGCGATCCGCATCCGGATACAGCGCTTGCAGCCAGGCCTCACGTCGCGCGGGCGCCATGCCGGGAAACTCGGGCTTGGTGTAACTGACCACGACCAGCTGATCGCAAGCGGCCTGCGCATGATCCAGCAGCAACTGGTGCCCGCGATGCAGCGGGCAGAACTTGCCCACCACCAGGCCGACCCGCAGCGTGCTCACGCAGCCCGGCCCTGCTCACGCCACAGCCGGCGCCAATGCCGCCACGCCAGCCAGGCGTTGATCCAATACGCGGCATACAACACGGACGTCAGGGTGAGCCCGCGCGAGGCGTACAGCGGCACCGCGATGGTATTGACCAGCACCCACACCGGCCAGGTCTCGATGCGCCTGCGCATCAGCAGCAGCTGCGCCAGCACCGACAGGCACAGCACCGAGGAATCGGCGAACGGCGCGTAGGCGTCGGTGAACCGATGCAGCACCAGCCCGTAAGCGGCGCCGGCCAGCAGCGCAGCGGCGCCCATCAGCAGGAAGCTGCGCAACGGCGTGCGTTTGATCGGCAATGCCGCATGGCTGGCGCTGGCGTGCCAGTTCCACCAGCCAAACATGCTGGCCACGACGAAGAACACCTGCAGCAGCACATCGGCGTACAGCTGGGTATGCCAGAACAGCAGGCCGAACAGCGAGCAGCCAATGATGCCCGTCCACCAGGTATGCACGCTGTTGCGCGCCGCACACAGGATGGACGCAGTGGCGAAAGCGTTGGCGGCGATTTCCAGTGCGGTCATGCGCCCTGGCCTTCGTTGAGATCGGTGGTGTATTGCAGCACTTTGTCCTCCACGTGCATCAGCACGACCTGCACCGGCAGGCCGTCCAGGGTGTGTTGCAGGGCCGCTTGCGCCTGCTGTGCGTAACCGGCCTCGGCGGCTGGCAGATGCAGGTTGACGCTGCCGTCGCCCTGCTGGTGCACACGAAAACGCGACAGCGGCAGCGCCGCCAAAGCGTGGGTCAGGTCGATGTTGTTGATCCAGCGGCCACTGCGGGTGCGGTAGCGTACCGGTCGCCTGCCCTGCAGGTCGACAATCATCGGCACATCGCCGCACATCGCCAGCGCGCCACGGTCGCCAGTGCGGTAGCGCAGCAGCGGCAGGCAGAAGTTGAAACCACCGGTCAGGGTGATCTCACCGACCTGGCCATCGGCAACGGCACGACCGGCATCATCCAGCACTTCCACATACATGCCCGGCTGCAGCAGCACGTGACCACCGGCGGCGGCATCATGCACCGCCAGCGGACCGGCTTCGTTCATCGAATAGATGTCCAGCACCGGGCAATCGAATTGCTGTTGCAGCATCTGCCGCAAACCGGGCGACAAGGCCATCGAGACCGACAGCAACGCGCGTGGCCGGTGGCTCAGTCCCAGCTCCAACAAGGTGGCGAAGGAGATCGGATCCCCGGCGATCACTTCCGGCTGCAGCGCATCGATATAGCGCGCGCGGTCATCGGGGTGGCGCCACTCGTCCGGATGCAGGTTGATCTTGGCCAGCCCGGACTCGTCCATGCTCGGCGTCACCGATACATAGGTGAAGCAGCGTTGCTGCATGCCCAGCAGCATCACGCCCATCTGCCCACGCCCATTGCGCAAGACCACGCCTGCGCGTGCCAAGGCACGCTTGTGGTACGCCAGATAGCGACCGGCCACGACTGGATGCGATGGCAGTACCAGCGGGTGGCCGGTGGTACCGGTGGTGCGGAAGTTCATCATCCGTTGCAGCGGCACCGGATCCGGCACGAACTGGGCGATGTCGGCGGCCAGGTCACCGCGATGGGTGGTGGCAATGTCCTCGAAACATGTGGCGCGACCACGCGCGCGAAAGTATGGAACCTGCGCGATCACCTCATCGACGAAGGCTCCCAACCACGGCGGAGGTGAACCCGGCTGCCACTGGAAACCAGCGCCAAGGATGCCGTGCTCATATGCGCGCAGCTGCTGCACTTCCTCGGCGAGCAGCCGATTGCCGCTCTGGTTGCGGTAGCGCGGTGCCGCCGGATGCTCACGCATCCGTTGCAGCATCGCCCTGCCCGCTTCGCTCAGGGTGGGATAGCGCTCACCGTCGTGCGGGTCTTGATTCACTCGCGCGGTCACTCGCGCGTCCATTTGTCCGCCGATTCCTCGGCGGCCTTGCGTGCCAGCGCCTCGCGGATGGCACGCGCGCGCGCTTCGGCAGCGCGGCTGGCTTCCAGCAGGCGACGGCGTTCGACACTGCTGACGCTGGCCAGGCGATCTGCTGCCTGTGCCGCGGTTTCCCCTGCGGGCAGCAGGCCAAGGCGCGCGATGGCGGTACGCACCAGTTCCTCGCGCCGGTCCGGGTCGTGCAGGTAGCGATTTACCGCGGCTTCCGCTGCCAATGCGGGCACCGCTTCGGCAAATACCGGCAGCAGCGCCTCGCGCGGGAAGCGCAGCGCGTGCCAGGTCTCATCGGCAAGCAGCCAGGCCATCACCGCGGACAGGCTCAGCTGGTTGGCGGTGACCGCTGCCAGGTTGCCGGACAGGCTGGCCTGCAACGCAGCAGGCAAGGCGACGCCGTGCAGCGCCAGCACGTCGTTGACCACGGCGGCGACCTGCAACTGCCCGTCGCGGCCACGCCGTGGCGGATCGAGGAAGTCCGGTGGGGTATCGATCAGGCGACGCAGCAGGGCGTCCAACGCGGCGCTGTTGCTCATGGTGGGTTCCGTAAGGTGTTCTTCATTGGCCTGCACCGCCCAGCGACTGGTAATGGCGTTGGCTGAAATCACGTGCGAAGGCCAGCAGGTCGGCCATGTCGCGCACGACGTGGATATCCCAGCCCTGCTCGCGGGCGCGCAGCAAGTCCGCGGTCCAGCCTTTGGCGCCGGCCAGGCTTGCTGGCAAGGGACTGTAGAGATTGAGCGCCATGGTGCCGCCAGCCCGGCCCGCACGCAGCGCCTGCGCGGCGACATCCCAGCCGCTGTTGCCGCGCTCGTCCTGCTCGAACATGGTGGTGATGCCGTCATCGGAAATATGCAGGATATGCACGGCACGCGCAGCCGCCGGCCGCTGTGCGTAGGTGCTGCGCAGGCGGTGGATGGGAAAAGCCGTTGCGCCACCGAAGTAACCCACCAGCACCTTGAGGATGTCGTCCTCGCTGCGCACGAAGCCATCGGTGTGCAGGCACTGCTGCTTGCCGCTCCACAAGGTGGCCTGCACGCGCGCACCTGCACGCAATGCCGACAACGCGATCACCGCACCGGCCAAAGTCAACCATGAGGTGACCTGCTGCGGATCGGGCATGGAGCCTGAGCTGTCCACGTACAGGTCCAGATCAATCGGTTCGTTGGCAGGTTCGTTGCCCGGCGCCGACCCCATCACCCGCTGCACCGTGGTCACCCCCGGCACCACGGTGGGCGACTGCATCAAGGTCTGCAGCCAATCCACCGCATCCAGCGGATCGCCCGGTTCCCAGGGCTCCAGACCTTCCAGTTCAAGCTCCTGCGCCTGCGGCTGCGGGCTCACCGGGAAGCGGATCAGGTGCGGCAAGGCACGCTCGCGGTAGTAGCGCACCGCGAATTGCTGCGGGTCCATGTCCAGTCCGGCCGCACGCAGGATTTCGCCGTACTCGAACGGCTCACGGGTCTGGCCGTGACCGGACGTGCTGGTCGGCAATGCGTCCTCCGCCACCACGTCTGCTGCACCAGCCTCTTCCTCCCCAGTGATGCGCGGATCGAGCGCCGGATGCAGCACCGGCGCAAGTTCGTCTTCTTCCAGCCGATCCAGTCCCACCGGTTGACTGCCGCGCCCGGCATGGCGGGTATCCATCAGCGCGTCAACGCGCGCGTCACTGATCGTCTCCAGCAAGTGCGGCAGCAGCAAGGCGCTGAAACGGCTGGCACCTTCCATCCATTCGCCGGCATAGGTGCGGATTACCCGTGCGCCCAGCCAGGCATCGCCGCGCAGGCCAGCATCTTCCAGCGTAGGCCCGCCCAAGCTGCCGGCCGGCTGCTGCCACAGCTGTTCGTAGATGCCCATGTACAGCTGCCACAGCGGTGAACTGCCACTGGCACCGGTGGCAAGGCGCTGGTAGATCTCGGCCATGCGCAGGCCGCATTGGCGTTGCAGGCGGTCGTTGATCAGCAGGTCGGTATAGAGGTTGGCGACCATCGGCGCGTGCGCTTCCAATGTCGGCAATGCGCGATGGATACGCGCCAGCAGCCGCGCGTGATCGGTGGCCGTGGCCGGTGCGAGCACGTGATGGCCGATCTCGTGGGCGAGGATTTCGCGGGCGTGATCCTGCAGCCCCAATCGCTGCACCTGCGGCAGATCGATCACCACCCGCTGGTCGGCCAGGCGGATCATCGCGAAGCTGCCGGTCAGGCCCTCCTTCGCTGCCTCGACGCTGCTGTCGCACAGGCGCGGATCCTGCAAGCGGGTGAAACGGCTCCAGTCGGCCAGCGCCAGTGGCCAGGCGGCGCGCCAGTTGGCCAGCAGGCTTTCCTGCTCGGTGCTGCTCATGCCGCGCCCGGCAGCAGGCGCACATGGTGCGACCACGGCGAATACAGTGCGATACCGGCCGGCCCAGCCACTGCCACAAGGCCATCAGCGGGCGCGGCGTAAGCGATGGCAGTCGCGCCAATGCGCGCGCCCTGGCTGCCGATTGAAAGCTGCGTGGCCGGCGTGACCCGCGCCGCAGCAAACTCTGCTGCACTGGCTGGCAACACCACGCCACCGAAGGCATCGGCAATCAGCAGGTAATGGCGGTCGCCGCTACGTGCGATGAAACCTTCCGCGCTGGCGCGCAGCTCCGGCGGCGCAGCGAATGGGCCGCCCAGCCCGGTGAAGCCGCCAACCGTCTGCCCCTGCACGCTTGCAGCTGCACCTTGCGGGTGCCACCAACGCTCGCTGCCGAGCTGGCTCCGCAGCGACGGCCACTGCGCTACGTCGACGCCAATCGCGTCTGCAGCCAACGCAGCAGGCATGCCATCGGCCTGTGCCAATGCCGCCACACGCAAATGCGCCATGCCCGCCTGCCATGCACACAGCGCGCCGACGCTGCGCAAGGTCGCCGTGCTGTCGCAACGCGGTGCCAATGCCACCATGCGCTGCACCCATGCATCGACGCGTACGCCCGGCACCTCGTGCATACGCACGACCGCGTTGCTGAGTGCGCCCAGTGTCTCCAGTGGTGCAGCTGCGATCAGTGCTGCGGCAGGCACTGCCAGCTGCTGCCACGCGGCATCTACCCAAGGCAGCCGAGCTGCCGGTCCCGCGAGTCCCTGTGCAACCAGCTCCAGACCCAGCTCGAAGGCCACTTCGATGGCCGCCGGCATCGCCGCTTCGTCCACAGCAGCAACCGCAAGGCACAAGGGGTCCAGCGTCTGCGCGACGAAGACCGAGAACGCCGCGGTATCCAGGGTGGGCCAACGTTGCCTTGCTTCGGCAACCTGTTGGTTGAGCAGGCTGCGGCGCGATGCCAGCAAGCCGGTCAGGACGGGCGACAGCATCTCAGCGCGCCTGCTGCCAATGCAGGTAATTGGTATAGCGCTGGTGCAGGTACTTGAGCTTGAGCAGATCGTCGTACAGATGGCCGTAGAGCTTGCGGCCCTTCACCCGTTCCTCCACCAGCCGTTCGATGCGGGTCAGCCGCGCGCGCGTCTCGCGCTCGCTGACGCCGTCCAGCCCGCGCGCGAACTGCGCGGACAGCTCGCCGACCGGATCGTTGCGATCCAGGTCCAGGCGGTCATATTCGGCATTGGAGCTGTCCAGCAGCCAGCGCAGCCAGCTGAGCCGGTCGCTGCGGTAAGCGGCGTTTTCCGGCAGCGCGAAGAACGGCGCATCCAGATCGGGTTGCAGCTTGTCGTTGAGCACGAACGGCAATACCTGGCGCACATCGTCCAGCGCGACCGCGGCATTACCGCGGAACCACGCCAGTGCCTTGGCGAACATCAGCAAGGTCATCAGGTTACGTACCGACAAACCATTGCGGGTCTGGCAGCCCAGGTCCTTCATGCGATCACGGCCGGAATCGGCGGCGATGGCCTGGGCCCAGTCAACACCAGCCAGGCGCACTGTGTCCTTGGTCAGGTATTCGAACTGTGCACCCGCGGTCTCCATCAACTCGAACTGGCTGCTGAAGAACTCAATGCGCCTGCGCACATCCTGCGGTACCTCCACCGCACGGATCTGCTGCAGCACCTGATCGCCTTCGTCCTCGCTGAAGATGATCTCGCGCGGTACCACTTCTTCCGGGCGGATGTTCTGCTCGATGCGCAGCAGCATCTCTTCGAGGAAGCGCGGATTGAAGGCCAGTGCCTGCACCACCACGTCGATACGGTCGCGCAGCGCCTCGATCACCTGGTAGGTGCCACCACCACGGTCGTCATTGGCGGTGAGGTACCACGCCGACTCCGGGCATTCGTAAACCTGGTTGAGCACTTCGGCGTAGTTGTCCCCCATCACCGTCAGCAGCGCGCTCTGGGTGCGGGTGGGGATGCGGTTGTACTCGTCGATGATCTTGACCCGCATGCCCAACCAGCTGCGCCAGGCGATGCGGATCTGCGACATGTCCTGCGCGGCGACCAGATCGGCCGGCAGCGGATTGCCGAGCAGGTCGGCGATGGTCATCTGCGGGTGCCCGTGTTGCATTGCACGGCGCACCTCGCGCACCGGGTAACCGGCAAGCACGCCCATCAGGATGGCGCTGGCGGTCTTGCCACGACCGGGACCGCCAACGAACAGGCATTTGCGGCGGGTGGCGAAGGTCAGCAGCGGCAGCAGCACGTAGCTGGAATAGCTCTGCGCCGATGGCAAGGTCAGCTGGCGGCGGGTATCACCAACATTGAAGCTGGCCGACGGGCCGGCGTGGTACTCGATGTCGTAATGCGGGCTGATGATGGCGTTGTTGACGATCCAGAAGTAGGCCTGGCGCAGCTTCTCGTCCAGCGCCAGCGGCGCAGCATCAGCGGCATCGGCCAGCTGCACCGGTCCTTCATACAGTTCGGCCACATCGAAGGTCCGCGCCACCGGCTCGGACTTCGGGTTGGTTGGCGCCTGCGACAGGCGCTGGAACAGGTTGAATGGCGACACCGGGCGTCCCTTCATCACGGAACCCGGATTCTAACGTGGGGGCCGTTATGCCGACCGCCACTCAGTTGGCAGGCTTCGCCGCCTGCTCGAACTGGAACACTTGCACACGCTCTCCAGCGGAGACGGTAGCCGTGAGCTGCCGGCCATTGCGCCGATAGGCGATTCGTTGCGGGAAATCATGCTTTGGGTTCTCGAACACCACCGAGTCCCTACCCTGCTCCACCAGCGCGAACCTGACCGGTGCGGGATTCCCGGCAACATCGGCGACGTAGTAGAGCTGTCCGCCGTCATTGACGATGCGCAGGCGCTCCTGGAAGCGCAGCTCGCCCTGCCGATAGCTACGGCCCTCACCTTCCAGTGCTTCCACCTGCCGACGCCAGTGCTCGTCACCGCTTGTACCGGCCGCCATGCCGGTGCGTTGCCAGCTGCCCAGCAGCCAATCCAACGAGGACAGCTCGGCCGCAGTTGCGGTCACGGCACTGGCTGCACCGACCAGCAGGATCAAGCAGAGCAAGGACCTGCGCATCAGCCGCGCGGCGGGATCAGCGCATCATCCAGTGCGCTTGCCCTCTGCCATGCCGGTCGGGCACGCAGGCGCTCGCCATATGCGGCAAACGCATCACGCGCTGGCATGCTCTTGAACATCTGCCCCCACAGGATCTGGCTACCGACGTAGACGTCCGCAGCGCTGAAGCACTCGCCCAGCAGCCACGGCGATGCCGATGCGGCCACCTGCTCCAGGGTATCAATGGTCTGATCGAAGCTGCCGTAGCCGACCGTGCCGGCCTTCTCCAGCGGTGCTAGCAGGCCCAGCGCCTTGGCGCTGACAGCGGCTTCCACCGGTCCGGCGGCGAAGAACAGCCAGCGCAGGTAACTGCCGCGCAGCGGATCATCCAAGGCCGGCGCCAGCCCTGCGGCGGGGAAGGCATCGGCCAGATAAGCGCAGATCGCGGCGGCCTCGGTCACCACCACGCCACGGTGCACGATGGTCGGCACCTTGCCCATCGGGTTGATGGCGAGGAATTCCGCGCCTTTCATGCTCTGCCCGTATTCCAGCACCTCGGTGCGATACGGCTGGCCCACCTCCTCCAGCATCCAGCGCACGATGCGCCCGCGCGACATCGGGTTGGTATAGAAGGCGATTTCTTCTGCCGTGCTGCCCATGCGCCTGCCTCCGGAGGATGAGGCGGCAGTCTAGCAACTGCGTACCGGGACAGGGACAGGGGAATGTTCGGGACTCAGCGATGTTCGTGTGGACGCGGCGGTGGTGCTGGTGGCTGCACGCCCTTGCCCTTCAGGCAGGCGTCCATGGCTTGCCGGTCGAACCTGGGCCGATCTGATCCGCCTTGCTCCCCAGCGGCAGCCGCAGCACCGGCGCCTTGTTCGGCCAGGCAGCCATCAAAGGCTTTGGTGAATGCCGGATCACGCGGCGGCGGCGCACCGGGGCCACTACGGTGCGCCTCGGGTGCCGGGCCATCCGGGCAGCGCCCACGTGCAGCGCAGCCGGCAATTGACAACAGCAGCAACGAAGCCGAAAAGAGGCTGATCTTCAGCAGTGATCCATGCATGGAATGCTCCGGGTTCAATGAGGAAAGGGACGCCGCATTGCGGCGTGCAGGTCGTCGGACACTGGGATCAGGCGCGCACGGATGTGTGTGCGTCGTGCGGCATCGAAGCAACGCTGGAATTTGCGGCGATCACGCAACGCCTCGCCCGCGCCCTGCTTCCAAGGCTCATCGCTGCGGACCAGAGCGCTCAGGTCTGCAGGTCCCGCAGTCGTGCAATCGACGACATCGCAACCGAGGAACGCAAATATCCGCGCCAACTCCTGCTGCGGTTGCGCGATGAGCTGTTCGTAGCGCACCCACAGATGACGGCGATCATGCAGCCACGTCTCGCTTTCAGCGACGGCACGATTCCAGCGATCAATCGCGCGATCGATATCCGCGTAGACATGCCAGGGCGGATAGCGCGCGGCGGCCGCATGTAACGATGCGACTACTTCCTCGCCATCTCGCAGTAGATGGATCACGCGCGCATCCGGCAGGTGCCTGCTGATGGAGCGCAGATAGAACAGATGGTCCGGGGTTTTCTCCAACCAGAGTTGCCCGCCGGAATCATCACAGTGCGCCGCCATTGCATCTGCAAATGCCTGCAGCTGTGTGCCGACCGAGGCGAACGTCGATGGCGGTGCAACTGCCAGCTCGGGAACGCCAGCCCAGGCACGCCGTACCTGCCCAGCGGGAACCCACCCCAAACAGGCCTGCAGCGAATGCCGCATGCCATGCAGCTGTTTCCAGCGCCACGTCCTTGCTGATTCGCGATGACGGTCGCCGTAGCGCAGCAGGCGCTGCAGGAAATGTGTTTCCGGCAACGAGACGATATCCGGGTGCGCACTCAGCAAACGTTGCAGCAAGGTGGTTCCCGAGCGCGGGCAAGCCACCAGGAATACCTGACTGATGCCTGCGTTCATTCTTTCGCCTGCAGCAGCGCAGGTATCGATCGCCGTCGCAATGGCAGCCCTTCCGCCACCACGCGCTGGAAGCGGCTGATGAAGGCTTCCTGGTTGTCCATGAAGTGCGCCCGCGCCTGCCGCGACAAGGTATCCAGGGCGCTATCAGGGAGCCGCAACGCACCTGTCACCGCGAGCTCGATACCCGCCGGATCGACGTAGTAACGCCACACGAGATCGCGCTTGACCGCTTCCGAGGGCAGGATCAACAGCCCGCGCTGCGCGGTGACCAGCTCATTCATTGGTTCGCCATCGGTGGTCAGCGTCACCGCGCCCACGCTCAAGGCTTCCATCAGGTAGTGACCGTAACCTTCGGTTTCGGAGGGACAGATATGGAACAGGCATTGGTTCTGCAATCTGCGCAGTTCCGCCTCATCGAGTACCGCGATGCGATGGTCGATATTGTCCGTCGTCACCTTCGGGCCGGCAGTGCGCGGGTTCTGCACCACGATCAGCAGTGGCCATTGCGGGTGCCTGCGCCATGTATCCAGCAACACCTGCGTGCCTTTGGCACTGCTGCGCCCGGCCAGATGAAAGAACACCCGCTGACGCTGCACACCGGGCAGCAAGCGGTCCTCGCTGGTGAACCCGATATAGCGGGTGGTGCACCCCAATCCGGCGAAGATGCGCTCGGCGTGGCGGGTCTTGCAAAGCACCGCATCGAACCGGGCCAGGCTGGGGTGCCAGCGCGGCAGGAACCACTCCGGATTGGGCAGCAGGAAATTGCGTTCGGCCAACGGCAGGCAGCGCGGATAGACGCGCTCGGAAAATATCTGCAGCGGCACTCGCCCCCGCAACAGGCGGCGCCCCCACAGGCTGGCCACCTGCGCGCGGGTACGCCCGGTACTGCCAAATCCCACCCGTTCGGTGGCAAATCGCGGCGCCAACACACGCTGCATCAGATCCAGGTCTCGACTCAGGCCAACGCCATTCTCGCGACTGATCAAACGAACGCACGGAGCTGTCATGGTGGAGGGCGCCAGAATGGGATGGCGCACTCTAGTCAGCGGCTTTCGCCCTCCGATGCTGAACCGGGCGACAGTCCGCCCGGCACTGACAAACAATGACAAATTGGCGCGCTATGATGCGCCGCGCGACCCCGGATGCGGAGTCCCCCAGCACGGTCGCAGCGAAAGGAAGCCCATGCCCACCCATCTCCTGGTGGTCGACGACGATCCCGATCTACGCAACCTGATAGCCGACTTCCTCGGCCAGCATGGATACAGCGTGGCCACCGCCGAAAGCGCTGCACAGATGCGCCTGGCCATCAACAGCCAACGACCGGACCTGGTGGTACTGGACGTGATGATGCCAGGCGAAGATGGCCTCAGCGCGATGCGTCAGTTGATCGGTGAACGCAACGCGCCGCCGGTGATCATGCTCAGCGCACTTGGCAGCGACACCGACCGCATCATCGGCCTGGAAGTGGGCGCCGACGACTATCTCTCAAAACCCTGCAATCCACGCGAGCTGCTGGCGCGCATCCGTGCCCGCCTGCGTCGCACGCAGGCCGATACCGAGCAGACCCAGAGCCCGCACCCGGTCTACGAATTCGGCGGCTGGCGGCTGGATGCGCTGCGCCGCGACCTGCGCGATCCCGATGGCGTCTACGTCACCTTGTCGGACAGCGAATTCACCTTGCTGCGCGCCTTCGTCGAGCATCCGCAATGGGTGCTGAGCCGCGACCAGCTGCTGGACAACGCCCGCAACCGCGGCAGTGATGTCTACGACCGCGCCATCGACAGCCAGATCAGCCGCCTGCGCCGCAAATTGAATGAGCGCGGCCATCCCGAACTGATCCGCACCGTGCGCAACGAGGGCTATCTGCTGCTGCCACCGGTAAGACGCCTGTGAAGCGCCCGCTGTCGATTTTCACCCGCACCTTCCTGCTGTTGCTGCTCGCCTTGCTGGTGGCGCTGGCGCTGGGCATCGCCCTGCTGCTGACCCGGCCTCCGGTGCGCCCGGCAGGTGTGCCGTTGTCGGAAGTGGTGGCGCTGCTGTCCAGCGAGCTGCCTTCGGCCAACGGCCGCCTGACCGTCGCCGACAGCGCGCGCCAGCCCACCTGCCCGGAAGGCCACCAAGCCGACCCGTTCATGCGCGCACGCCTGGCCGGTTGGCTGGGGGTACCGCTGGATCAGGTCCAGTATTGCGGTGGCATGCGTCGTTTGGGGCCGGATATGGGCATGCACATGCCGCCGCCGCGCCATTTCGGGCCGCCCACGGATGGCAGCAACGGACCACAGCCCGAGCAACGCTTGGATCGTCCGCCACCGATGATGCAGAACGTGCCGCCCACCGACATGGGCAGGCGCGCCAGTGCGCCCTTGTTCGGTGACTTCATGGTCGCCCTGCACAGGCCGGGCGGCCACTGGCGCAGCGTCACCCACCGCATGCCCGGACCGCTACCGAGCGTGGCCAACCATGTGCTGTTGCTGTTCCTGCTCGGCGCATTGGCGATGCTGCCATTGGCGTGGTGGTTTTCGCGCGCCTTGTCCGCGCCGATCCGCAGTTTCGCCCAAGCCGCTGATCGGCTCGGCAGCCACCCTGGCACCGCACCGCTGGATCGCAGCGGCCCAGCCGAACTTGCCCGCGCGGCGGACTCGTTCAACACCATGCAGGCACGTATCAACCGCCTGATCGATGAGCGTACCCGTACCATCGGCGCGATCGCCCACGATCTGCGCACACCGCTGGCGCGGCTATCGTTCCGCCTGCAGGCATTACCAGCGGAATCCCGCGACAAGGCCAGCGCCGACATCGACGAGATGAGCCGGATGATCAGCGCCGCGCTCGATTTCCTGCACGGCCAGTCGCAGCCGGGACCGCGCGACCGCCTGGATTTCGCCAGCCTGGTGGAAAGCACGGTCGACGATCTCGCCGATACCGGCTTGGAGGTGAGCCTTGCCGCCGCCGAACCGGCAGTGTTGCTTGGCGACCCACTGGCATTGCGGCGCGCGGTATCCAACCTGATCGACAACGCGCTCAAGTACGGCGGCAGCGCGCGCCTGCAGATGTACCGCAACGGCGGCAATGTCGAACTTGCCGTGGACGACGATGGTCCCGGCATCGATGCCGCACGCGAGAATGAGCTGTTCCTGCCGTTCGCACGCGGCGACGAGTCACGCAACCGCAATACCGGCGGCATCGGCCTGGGCCTGTCGGTCGCGCATGCAGTGGTGTTGGATCATGGCGGCACCTTGCGTCTGCATAACCGCACTGAAGGCGGCTTGCGGGCATTGATGACGCTGCCATGCCTGCCGACTGATCAGGCAGACCTTGTCTGAGAAGGCTTGTCATTCCCGCGTAAGCGGGAATGACGGCAAGAGATCAAGGCAAAACCACCGCCAAGGAAAAAACGAAAACCAAACGGGGCGGCGAAACCCTCGCCCCGAACAGCTTCGTCAATCAGTACGCAAACTCGCCAAACAACGGATCCACGCTGCCATTCCAGCGACCATGGAACAGGTCCAGCTTGCGCTCGGCTGCGGTCTTGCCCGAATCGACGATCTCCTGCAGCACATCCAGGAAGCGCGTTTCATCCTGGCCATCGGCATTGAGCGCGGCACGACGGCGCAGGCCATCGCGCGAAATCGCCAAGGCCTCACGGGCCAGGTCACGCACCGTGCCGTTGCGGAACGGCAGGTTCATCGCCAGCCTGGGCACGCCATCGCGCAGCACATTGCGTTCGGCCAGGCTGAAGTCCTTGACCAGGTCCCAGGCTGCGTTCAACGCGGTCTCGTCATACAGCAGGCCAACCCAGAATGCAGGCAGCGCGCAGATGCGACTCCACGGGCCGCTGTCAGCACCGCGCATTTCCAGATACTTCTTCAGCCGTACTTCCGGGAATGCGGTCGTGGTGTGGTCCGACCAGTCACGCAGGGTCGGCAACGCACCCGGCAACACCGGCAGCTTGCCCTGCAGGAAATCACGGAAGCTCTGCCCGCTGGCATCGTGGTAGATGCCGTCGCGGTAAGAGAAATACATCGGTACATCCAGCAGATAATCGACGTAGCGTTCGTAGCCGAAGCCATCCTCGAACACGAAGTCGAGCATGCCGGTGCGGTCCGGATCGGTATCGGTCCAGATGTACGAGCGGTAGCTCAGGTAGCCGTTGGGCTTGCCTTCGGTGAACGGCGAATCGGCGAACAGCGCGGTGGCGATCGGCTGCAAAGCCAAGGACACGCGGAACTTCTTCACCATGTCCGCTTCGCTGGCGTAATCCAGGTTGACCTGGGTGGTGCAGGTGCGGGTCATCATGTCCAGGCCGAGCGAGCCGACCTTGGGCATGTAGCTTTTCATGATCTGGTAGCGGCCCTTGGGCATCCACGGCATGTCCGCCCGCGCCCACTTGGGCTGGAAGCCCATGCCGAGGAAACCCAGCTGCAGCTCACTGGCCACCTGCGCCACTTCGTTGAGATGGCTGCCGGTCTCCACGCAGGTTTCATGCAGGGTTTCCAATGCAGCGCCGGACAGCTCCAGCTGCCCGGCCGGCTCCAGGCTCACCGAGGCACCATCACGCAGCAGCGCGATGGTATTGCCGTTCTCCTGCACCGGCTCCCAGCCGAAACGGGTCAGCCCGTCGAGCACCGCATTGATGCCGCGCTCGCCTTCAAACGTGGGCGGGCGCAGGTCATCAAGGCGAAATCCGAACTTCTCGTGCTCGGTGCCGATCCGCCATTGCGACTTGGGTTTTTCACCCGACGCGATGCTCTGGACCAACTGGTCGCGGTGGGTGATGGGTGTGTCAGCGACGTGGCTCGGGCTCGACAAGGGCAGGCTCGCAGAATTCTGGTCAGGGCGGGAAGGTGGGGGCCAGCCCCCGCCATCGCAAGGGCGCACTATATCGTGGCGTACATTGCCATCGTGTCACGGCAGCGGTTTTCAGCGTCCTATAAAAGCAGACTTGACCGCCGCTGGCGCTGCGGCTGCGAGTCATTCCGCGGCTGACTGGGCACTCGTCCTACACTGTAGCCATGAGTCGCACCCATCATCGTGAAACCCACCGTTCGGACCGCGTCGGCTGGTTGCGTGCCGCCGTGCTGGGCGCGAACGACGGCATCGTCTCGGTTGCCGGACTGGTGGTCGGCGTGGCTGCCAGCGGCGCCAGCCCCTCGGCGATCCTGGCCACCGGCGTTGCCGGCACCGTCGCCGGTGCCATGTCGATGGCGGCCGGCGAATATGTCTCGGTGATGTCCCAGGCCGATGCCGAACATGCCGATCTGGCCATGGAGCGACGCGAGCTGCACGAAGACCCGCATAGCGAGCTGCAGGAGCTGGCCGGCATCTACCGCCGTCGCGGCCTCAGCCCCGAGCTGGCCCAGCAGGTTGCCGAGCAGCTCACCGCCCACGACGCCCTCGCCGCCCATGCGCGCGACGAGCTGGGCATCACAGAGCAACTGCGGGCCCGGCCGCTGCAGGCGGCGGCAGCGTCAGCCAGTGCTTTCATCGTCGGCGCGGCGCTGCCAGTGCTGACCGCGCTGTTGGCTCCGCACGCGCTGGTAGCGCAGGTGACCGTAGCCGCAACCCTTATCGGACTGTGCATCACCGGTGCACTGGCCGCACGCGCCGGCGGCGCCCCCGTGCTGCGCGGCGCGTTGCGGGTAGTGTTCTGGGGCGCATTGGCAATGGCTGCCGCCGCAGCCATCGGCCACCTGTTCCAGATCACGGTGTAAGCGATGAATACCCAAGCCGATTCCACACTCCGCTTGCTGGCCCAGTTGTCCTCATTGGTCGATTGCGAGCGTGCCGAGGGCTATGCCTGCATCACTGCACGCCGCGAGCACGGCGCAATCTCGGTAGACATTCCGCAGCCACAGTTCGCCATCCTGCTGCAGGGCCGCAAACAAGCATGCACTGCGCAGCAGTCACTTGAGTTCGGCCCCGGTGACCTGTTCCTGATCACCCGTCGCAGCCGCATCGACGTGGTCAATATTCCGGATCCGCACAGTGGGCTGTATCTGAGCGCCATCGTGCCCTTATGCCCGGAAGTACTGACCGCAGCACGCAGCTTGTGGAGCGATGCCCTGCCCGATGCAGGCAATGCGCTGGCACGTCTGTCGCTGGCCGAACACGGTGCGGCCTTGCTGCAATGGCGGCAGGCCTTGCAGCAGGGCCAGTACACCGAGGCACGACTGGCCTTGGCCGCACTGGTGGTGGCGTTCTGCCGTCGTGGCCATGGCAGCCTGCTCGCCGCGCCCGAGCCCGGTCTTGGCGACCGCATCCGCGAGCTGGTTGCCGCGCAGCCAGAACGCGATTGGCAGTCCCGTGATTTCGAATCGCACCTGGGCATCAGTGGTGCCACGTTGCGGCGGCGCTTGGCCGGCGAACAACTCAGCGTGCGCGAGCTGGTTGCCGATGCGCGGCTGGCGCATGCCATGCAGCTGCTCTACACCACCCGCCTGCCGCTGAAGACCGTGGCAGCGCGCGCCGGCTATCGCTCACTGGGCAGCTTCAACAAGCGCTTTGCCGCGCGCTACGGCCTGGAGCCTGCGGCAATCGGCAACAGTTGATCACGATCTGAGCGTTTCGCGCAGCATTGTGAGCGAAACGCAGCGGCACTCCGGCGCAGCATGAAGGTCCCGCGGCACTGCCGTACTTGCAGGAACCCCCATGCGTATCCGCCCCCACTACCGTCTTGCTGCCTTGTTGATCCTCGCCGTCAGTTGCGCTGTGCAGGCGCGCAGCGCGCATGCCCCACAGCAGCAGGTTGCCGGTGTCTATCACCAGCAGATCGGTGAACTGCAGGTTACTGCCTTGTTTGACGGCGCAGTGGCATTGGGCCGGCAGGAGCTGGTGGGCATTGATCCCGGCGCGGTGACCCGCCTGTTTGAGCATGGTTATGTGCCGGAAGATGACAAAGGCCTGCAGACCGCGGTCAACGCCTATCTGGTACAACGCGGCGACCATCTGAGCTTGGTCGACACCGGCACCGCGCAATGCTTTGGCGCAGGTATCGGCCTGGGCCAGGTGCTGAACAACCTGCGTGCCGCCGGCTACGATCCGGCCGAAGTGGATGACGTGCTACTGACCCACGCCCACCCGGATCATATGTGCGGCCTGCTGGATGCGCAGGGCAACGCGGCCTTCCCGAAAGCTACGGTGTGGCTGTCAAAAGCCGACGCAGCCTACTGGCTGAACCCGGCCAGCGAGGCCACCGCGCCGCAACCGCTGCGGTTTGCCTTTGGCTTGGCGCGCACTGCGGTAGCGCCTTATGTGGCCGCCGGCACGTTGCGCGAGTTCGCTCCCGGTGAGGGCCTGCCAGCAGGCATCACTGCACTGGACAGTCACGGCCATACCCCCGGTCATGCCTCCTATCTGCTTGAGGGTGGCAACGGCCAGCAGCTGCTGGTGTGGGGCGACATCGTGCACTTCCATGCGGTGCAGTTCGCCCGTCCCGACGCCGCATTTGAAGCTGACAGCGACCGTAGCGCTGCCATTGCCAGCCGCCGCAGGCTGATGGCGGAAGCATCCGACAAGGGTTGGTGGGTGGCCGGTGCACACCTGCCGTTCCCGGGCCTGGGCCATGTGCGCCGCGAGGGTGACGCTTTTGCGTGGGTGCCGGGGGAGTTCTCGCCGTTGAAGTGACGCCGTTACCGTTGCTGTTGCGGTTGCGGTTGCGGTTGCGGTTGCGGTTGCGGTTGCGGTTGCTGTCCCCTCTCCCGTTTACGGGAGAGGGGTAGGGGTGAGGGCAGCTTTGGCTTTGGCTCTGCCAACAACCAAAAACCACAAAACAAAAACGCCGCCCTGACAAGGCGGCGTTTGTTGTGCAGTGGATGCTGACAGAGCATCAGCTTCGCGGCTTACACCGCTCCCACAATCCAGACATTCTCAGCTTCGCGGCTTACGCCGCTCCTACAAGGCTTACGCCGCTCCCACATCCCCTGCACCGTCTGCTGCCGGCGGGTTCAAGCCCAGCCAGCCGCCGATGATGCCGCGCGCTTCGTCCACGCCCTGGCGCGATTCGCCGGAGAAGGTCTGCACGCTGACAGTGTCACCAAAGATCGAATGCAGCTCCTTGCGCACCTTCTGCAGGGTCTGCATCTGCTGGCCACGGCCAAGCTTGTCGGCCTTGGTCAGCAGCGCGTGCGCCGGCAGGCCGCGCTGTACCGCATACCCCAGCATCTGCCGGTCGTAGTCCTTCAGCGGATGACGGATATCCATCACCACCACCAGGCCCTTGAGCGCATTGCGGGTGCGGAAGTACTGATCGATGAAGGCCTGCCAGTGGGCCTGCAGGTCCAGCGGCACCTTGGCGTAGCCGTAACCGGGCAGATCGACCAGGTGCGCCTCGGGGGTTACCTCGAAGAACACCAACTGCTGGGTGCGGCCGGGGGTCTTGGAGACGCGGGCCAGGGAGTTTTGGCGGGTCAGCGCGTTGAGCGCGCTGGACTTGCCGGCGTTGGAGCGACCGGCAAAGGCCACTTCGGCCCCCAGATCCGGCGGCAATTGCCGGGAATTGTGGGCGGAAAGATGGTAACGGGCGCGTTCGATGAGCAATGACATATGCATAGGATCGCATGTTGCGACGCCGCGCGTCGGCTCGGTCGCTGTCCCGGGACCCCCGGCCCGGCCGATTTTGCTGCACTGCTGCGTTGACCGTGCCGCAAAACGCCGTTGATAATCCGGGCGATGCCGGCGGAAAGCCCCGCCCGGCCCGGTCCACACGGAGCTTCAGCATGCGCCATGCTCGTGTTCTTGCCGTTGCAGCACTGGTAGTCCCCGTAATCGCCGCCGTCGCCTTTGCCCAGAGCTCGGTCATCGCCGTGCCGGACAATGCGCCTGTACAAACCGCTTCGCTGGAGATCGACTTCAGCAAGACCAAACCCGGTGATGCCAAGGCCGGCGAGGCCAAAGCGTCTACCTGTGCAGCCTGCCACGGCGCCGACGGCAACTCCGCCGTGGAGATCTACCCGCGCCTGGCCGGGCAGAGCGAGCGCTACATCGCCAAGGAAACGGCCCTGATCGCCAGTGGCCAGCGCAACGAAGGTGCAGTCGCCGCGATGCTGCCGTTCGTACAGGGGCTTACCCCGCAGGACATGCGTGATATCGGCGCCTTCTTCGCCACCCAGAAGTCCGGTGCCGGCGTGGCCGATGACGCCGTGGTCAGCGACGGCCCGTACCAGGGGATGAAGTTCTTCGAAGTCGGCCAGAAGCTCTACCGCGGTGGCGATGCCAGCCGCAACATCCCGGCCTGCATCGCCTGCCATGGTCCGACCGGTGCGGGCAACCCGGGCCCGGCCTATCCGCATATCGGCGGCCAACATGCCGGCTACATCGCGCAACGACTGCAGCGCTACCAGTCTGGCCAGACCGGCGAGGCCGATGCCGCACAGTTCAAGATCATGGCCCAGATCAGCCACGCGCTGACCGGGCAGGAGATCCAGGCGCTGGCCAGTTACGTCCAAGGCCTGCATGATCGAGCCAACGATGCCGCGGTAGCCACCGCCGCCGCGCAACCCTGATACCCGCCGGTCGCCCCGGCGACCCGGCAACTGCCTCACGCAGACACGCCGGCCGCAAGGTCGGCGTCTGTTTTTTCCAACGGAGACTCCCCACGATGAAGTTGTTCCCCCGACTGTTGCTGATGCTGCTGGCAATAGCTCCGCTCTCGGCCTGTGCCGCCGCCCCTGCCGCGCTGGTCGAAGGCGATGACTATGAATTGATCGCCGAACCGGGTCCGTTTGCGCCGCTGGCGGGCAAGATCGAGGTGGCCGAGGTGTTTGGTTACACCTGCCCGCACTGCGCCCACTTCGAGCCGCAGTTGGAGGCATGGGTGGCCAAGCAGCCGGCCGACGTGCGCTTCACTCCGGTCCCGGCGGCATTTGGCGGCTTCTGGGATTCCTACGCGCGGGCCTTCTATGCCGCCGAACAGGTCGGCGTACGCCAGCGCAGCCATGCCGACGTGTTCAAGGCGCTGCATGTGCAGGGCAGCCTGCCGGCGCAGAACGTGACGCCCGACGAACTGGCTACCTTTTATGCCCAATACGGCGTGCAGCCGCAGCGCTTTGTCGAAGCCCTGCGCAGCCAGCAGGTGGATGACAAGGTCAAGTACGCCCGCGCCTTCGCCATGCGGGTCAAGGTCACCGGCACGCCGATGCTGATCGTCAACGGCAAATACCTGGTCAAGGGCAAGACCTTTGATGACACGCTGCGCATCGCCGGTGCCCTGGTGGCCCGCGAACGCACTGGCGCCAGCCGCCGCTGAAACCTCCGCTGAAGCCCGGCTGAGCCGGGTCACCTGTTCAGCCGAATACGCACATAATGCGTCCCTGCGCGCACCGGTTGCAGTCTCACTGCCCGGTGCCCCAAACATACCCTGCTGGAGATCCCTCCCGATGAAGATCCGCTTCGCCCTGGCCCTGACTGCCCTGTTGCCGCTGATGGTTGCCTGCAAAGCCCAGGACGGCACCGCTGATACCACCGCTCCGGCAGCAGCTCCGGCCACAACCGAGGCCGCTCCGGCTGCTACCCCGGCCCCGGCCGCCGATGCAGCCGCAGCTGCCCCGGCTCCCGCCGCAAGCGATGCCCCGGTGGCGCCGCCGGTGCTCGCGCAGGCCCGTCTGGTCGGCCCGGAGCCGGTTGCCGGCACCGACTATGTCGCCATCGAAGGTGGCCAGCCGTTCCAGCCGGCCACCGGCAAGGTCGAAGTGGCCGAGATCTTCGGCTACGTCTGCCCGGCCTGCGCCCGCTTCCAGCCACTGATCTCCCCGTGGAAGGCTGGCCTGCCCTCGGACGTGAGCTTCGTCTACGTGCCGGCGGCCTTCGGTGGCACCTGGGACAACTACGCCCGCGCCTTCTACGCCGCTGAAACCCTGGGCGTGCAGGAAAAGACCCACGACGCGCTGTACACCGCCATTCACATCGAGCAGACCCTGAAGGGTGAGCGCGGCACCGATTCGGTCCAGGACATCGCCAACTTCTATGGCAAGTACGGCGTCGACCCCAAGACCTTCGCTGACACCATGGGCAGCTTCGGCGTCGCCGCCAAGGTCAACCGTGGCAAGCAGTTCGCCCAGCGCAGCAAGATCGGCGGCACCCCGTCGCTGATCATCAATGGCAAATACCTGGTCAAGGGCAAGAGCTTTGAAGACATGCTCCGTATTGCCGACCACCTGATCGCGCGCGAACGCGCTGCCAACGCCAAGTGAGGTATCAAGGGCCTCGGTAACGAGGCCCTTGAGTTCGACCCGTCGTGAAATCCCCCACCCAGACATTGCGATTGCTGACCGCCAACATCCAGGCCGGCTCCAGCACCCGCCGCTACAGCGACTATGTGACCCGCAGCTGGTCACATGCGCTGCCTGCCGGACAGAAACGCTCCAGCCTGGACGCGATTGCCAAACTGGCCAGCGGCCGTGACATCGTCGGCCTGCAGGAAGCCGATCCGGGCAGCCTGCGCTCGGGCTTCACCAACCAGACCCATTACCTGGCCGAGCGGGCGGGCTTCAACTACTGGGCGCACCAGCCCAACCGCCGCATGGGCGGCGTGGCTTCCAGCGCCAATGGCCTGCTGAGCCGGCTCGAGCCGGTGGAAGTACAGGACCACGCCCTGCCCGGCCGCATCGGTGGCCGTGGCCTGTTGGTTGCCCGCTATGGCGATGGCGACGAAGGCCTGACCGTGGCGGTGGCGCATCTATCGCTGGGCACCGGCTCGCGCCTCTCGCAGCTGGACTTCATTTCCGATGTGCTGGCCGACCATCCCAACGCGGTGTTGATGGGCGACTTCAACTGCAAGGCCGATCGCCCTGAAATGCGCGTGCTGTACCACAAGACCCGGCTGCAACCGCCGAGCTGCCTGGTGCCGACCTTCCCCAGCTGGGGCCCGGACCGTGCCATCGACCACATCCTGATTTCCGACAGCCTGAAGATGCTCGACACCCGCGCCGTTCCCGCCGCGCACTCGGATCATCTGGCCGTGGAAATGGAAGTCGAAGTCCCCGCCAACAGCCTGCGCTGAACGCAGGCTCAGCCGGCCACCGCGGCCGGCGGTGGCCGCCGCCGCGCGGTCAAGGTACTGCCCGCCGAGGCCAGCACCGTGCAGCCGATCGCCAGCCACTGCAGGCCGGTCAGGTGTTCGTGCAACAACAGCAGCGCCCACAGCGCCGCCACTGCCGGTTCCATGCTGATCAGGATGCCGAAGGTTTCCTTGGGCAGGCGCTTGAGGGCCATCATTTCCAGCGACATCGGGATGGCGCTGGACACCACCGCCACCACGAAGCCAGCCAACAGGATCTTCGGTTCCAGCAGCGCCATGCCGGCATGTGCCACGCCGACCGGCACCACCACCAGCGACGCCGCCAACAGGCCCAGTGAAACACTGTGGCCAGCATGCAGATGGCCGGTGCGCTTGCCGTAGATGATGTACAGCGCCCAGCAGAACGCGGCACCCAGTGCATACAGGACCCCAACCGGATCGAGCGCCTGGCCACCGTCCAGCGGCAGCAACAGCACCAGCCCGACCAGCGCACAGCCCACCCAGACGAAATCAATCGGTCGCCGCGAGGAGAACATCGCCACCGCCAGCGGGCCGGTGAACTCGATGGCCACTGCAATCCCGAATGGAATCGTGCGCAGCGCCATGTAGAACAACAGGTTCATCAGCCCAAGCGTCAGGCCATAGCGCAGGATCGCCGCACCATCGGCGCGACTGGTATGCCAGCGCCACGGCCGCCACAACAGCAACAGGAACAGCGCCGAGAAGCCCACGCGCAACGCGCTGGTGCCTTGCGCACCAATGATGGGGAACAGGTTTTTGGCGTAGGAAGTGCCGATCGACAACGAGGTCACCGAGCCAAGCACCGCCAGCACCGGCAACAGCGATGCGAATCGGGAGTTTTGCATCCCGCTAGTGTATTCGGCCGCTCGCGCAAACGCTTGGGTGGAATGGTCCGGTGGTGCCAGATCCGATGACGTCGCCGGGCCTGCATGGCAATGCGGCCACAATCGCCGCGGGACAGGCATCAACCATCACACCGGCTGGTTGATGCCTGCCACGCGCGGCACGCTACTGGATGAAGGCAATACGCTGCATATGCGTGTTGTTGGCCGCCGCCAATACCTTGGCCATCACCTGGTACTGCGCATCCGGCGAGGCATCGATGCGCAGCTCGGGCTGGTTGCCCTCATGCAGATCGGCCTGTGCCTGCAGCCGGGCCTGCAGGTCGCCAATCGCCAGCGCTTCGCCATTCCAGTAGAGCTGATCGGCAGCATCCACTCGCAGTTCGATTGGCGGCGGAGGCTCGATCCTTTGCACCATCCTGTTGCTGTGTTGTGGCAGATCCACCGGGATCGGCACGGAAACCATCGGCGCGGTCACGATGAAGATGATCAACAGCACCAACATCACGTCGACCAGCGGGGTCACGTTGATATCGGCCAATGGACGCCCGCTATTGCCTGCTGCACTGAAAGCCATTCCAGTTCCCCCAGGGCGAGGCCGGCTGCCTCGCTACCGAAGCTACGCCTGCTGCCAACGGTTTCCAGCGCTGCGGCGGTTTTCGTTCAGCTTCCGTTTGCGCGGCAACGACGCGCTTGTTCATGTGCGGGTCGGGCTGCTGCTCTGCCGTTGACGCTACGGCCGTTATCCTTCCGCCATGAATAAAATCTTCCTGCTGCCTCTGGCCACCCTCGCCGCGCTGCTCAGCGCCTGCGTCCAGGCCCAGAACCTGGACGCGCAACGCACCGCGATGCGCACCGCCATCGACAATGCCGAGCGCGGGCAGTTCGATGCCAACGCGACCGCGTCGCTGCGCAACCACCCGCTGTACGGCTGGCTGGAGTTCAGCGCCCTGCGTCGCAACATCGACACGCTGCCGACTACGCAGGCACAGGACTTCCTCAAGCGTTACCAGGGCCAGGCCGTAGCCGAGAGCTTCCGTTCTGCATGGTTGCCAGCCCTCGCCCGCCGCCAGGACTGGCCGACCTTGCTGGCCAACTGGAAAACCAGCAGCGATCCCGGCCTGCGTTGTGCCGAACTCAACGCGCGCCAGGCCACCGGCAAAGCCGATGCGCAATGGACCAGCGACGCCCAGTCCGTCTGGCGCAGCGCTGGCAAGTCACTGCCCGACGGCTGCGACCCGGTGTTTGCGGTGCTCGCCAGCCGCGGCGGCCTGACCCCGGCGCTGCGTTGGGAGCGCATCGACGCTGCCGCCGATGCACAGCAACCGGCGGTGATGCGTGCCGCCGCACGTGGTCTGCCCGCCGCCGAGCTTGCCCAGGCCAACGACTACGCCGCCTTCGTTGACAAGCCGGACGCTCGCGCCCTGAACTGGCCAAAGAACGAACGCAGCCGCCGCATTGCCGTCGACGGCCTGCAGAAGCTGGCCAAGGCCGACCCCGGTGCCGCCGAGCTGCAGCTGCCGCAGTACGCCCAGGCACTTGGCTTGAGCGCAGAGCAGCAAGGCAAGGTGCTGTACGAGATCGCGTTGTGGACGGTGGCTTCCTATCTGCCGGATTCGGCGCGTCGTCTTGCCGCCGTGCCAGAGTCGGCCTATGACGAACGCCTGCACGAATGGCGCACACGCGAAGCAATGGCGCGCGGCGATTGGCCGGCTGCACTGACGGCCATCCGCAAGATGCCGGCCAGCCAGCGCAACGATTCACGCTGGCGCTGGTTCGAAGGCCGCTTGCTGGAGAAGACCGGCAAGCCCGCCGACGCCACCGCGCTGTACCGCGCCGCCGCCAGCGAACCAACCTTCCACGGTTTCCTGGCCGCCGACAAACTCAAGCAGCCCTACAACCTGTGCCCGTGGAATCCTGGCGACAGCGCGGTAGCAAAGAACACGGTCGCACGTGACCCGGCACTGGTGCGCGCAATCGAGCTGTTCAAGATCGAACGCCCAAGCTGGGCCGCACGCGAATGGGCCGAAGCCCTCTCGCGTTTCGACGACAGCCAGCGCCGTCTCGCCGTGGAAGTGGCCAGCAACAACGGCTGGTTCGATCGCGCGGTGTTCGCATTGAAAGGCCCGCAGGAGTTGCGCCTGTACACCCTGCGCTTCCCGCTGCACCACGACGACACGATACGCCGCGAAGCCGCCCGCAATGCGCTGGACCCGGCCTGGATTGCTGCGGAAATCCGCGCCGAAAGCATCTTCAATCCGAATGCGCGTTCCCCGGCCAACGCCATGGGCCTGATGCAGGTATTGCCCGCCACCGGCGCCAGCGTTGCCAAGAGCATCGGCCTGAGCGGTTACGGCGGAGCAGCGAGCCTGTACGACTCCGACACCAATATCGCCATCGGCACTGCCTACCTCCGGCAGTTGATGGACAAGTACAACGGCCTGCCCTACGTGACCATCGCCGCCTACAACGCCGGCCCCACCCCGACCGCACGCTGGCAGAGCCAACGTCCGAACTACGACCCGGATTTCTGGATCGAGACCATCAGCTACAAGGAAACCCGCGAGTACGTCGCCCGTGTACTGGCTTTCAGCGTGATCTACGACTGGCGCCTCAACAGCGATGCCCTGACCCTGAGCGACCGCATGGTCGGCAAGACCCAGGGCACGCGTAAAGCCTTCAGCTGCCAGCAAACGCAATAACGCCTCTGTAGAGCCGAGCCATGCTCGGCTGAGGCGTTACCGGTAAAACCCCTGCCGAGCATGGCTCGGCACTACCGTTTCTGCCCCTCCCTTTCGCGCAGCGAAGGGGAGGGTTGGGGAGGCGTTGGCTCTTGCGGCCTTCAAGCATTGTCAGCTTCGCGGCTTACGCCGCTCCTACAAAACGATGCATTGTTGGTGACGCCCCTGCCGAGCATCGCTCGGCACTACATATGCAACACCTCATCCGACTTATCATGGCCGCATGAAGACTTATCTCGTCGGCGGCGCGGTCCGCGATTCCCTGCTCGGCCTGCAGGCCGGTGACCGTGACTGGGTAGTGGTCGGCGCGACCCAGGCGCAGATGGAAGCGGATGGCTTCAAGGCCGTGGGCAAGGATTTCCCGGTCTTCCTGCATCCACTGACCGGTGAGGAATACGCACTGGCGCGTACCGAACGCAAATCCGGCCGCGGCTATCGCGGTTTCGTGGTCGATGCCGATCCCTCGGTGACGCTGGAAGAAGACCTGCAGCGCCGCGACTTCACCATCAATGCCATTGCCCGCGATGAGGAAACCGGTGAGCTGGTCGATCCCTGGGGCGGCGTTCGCGATATCGAACAACGCGTGCTGCGCCATGTCGGCCCGGCCTTCGTCGAAGACCCGCTGCGGGTGCTGCGCGCGGCACGCTTCATGGCCCGCTTCGCGCCCTTGGGCTTCACCTTGGCACCGGAAACCGCCGCATTGATGCGCGATATGGCAGCCAGCGGTGAACTCGATGCTTTGGTGCCGGAACGCATCTGGCAGGAACTGCGCCGCAGCCTGACCATGAAGCAACCATCCGCCTTCCTGCGCTGCCTGCACGATACCGGTGCGTTGGCAGTGATCCTGCCGGAGGTGGACGCGCTGTACGGCGTACCGCAACGCGCCGAGTTCCACCCGGAAGTGGATACCGGCGTGCACCAGGAAATGGTCAGCGACATGGCTGCACAGCTGGCACCGGGCGATGACCTGATCGGCTTCGCCGCGCTCACCCACGATCTTGGCAAGGCATTGACTCCAACCGACGAACTGCCGCGCCACATCATGCATGAGCAGCGCGGCCTGAAGCCGCTGGCCAAGCTCTGCGAACGATTGAAGATTCCGCTCGACCACCGCCAGTTGGCCGAAGCGGTCTGCCGCGAGCACCTCAACGTACACCGCATCGACGAACTTCGAGACGCCACCGTGCTGGAGCTGATCCAGCGCTGTGACGGCTTCCGCCGTCCCGAGCGCATCGCGCAGATGGCCCTGGTCTGCGAATGCGACAAACGCGGCCGGCTCGGCTTCGAGGACAGCGACTACCCGCAGCGCGCAACCCTGCTACGCCTGCATGCAGCCGCATTGGCGATCAATGCACGCGACATAGCCACGGATGGCTTGCAAGGCCCGGCCATTGGCGAAGCCTTGAAGAAGGCACGGATCAAGGCGATCAGTGTGGCGCGGTGATTGCCTCAGACACCAAGAAATTCTGGGGCTGCTTGTAGGAGCGGCGTAAGCCGCGAAGCCGAAAATGCAAAAGACACCGCTGGATTGTGCAACTGCAATTTCCTCTGTTGGCCATGTATCACCAGCTTCGCGGCTTACGCCGCTCCTACAAGCCAAGAATCAGCCACTTCAGATCTTCAGATAGATCCTGCGTCGATCCATCCACGCCATTGGCAACCACCAGATCGCCACGAAACTCAAGGCCATCGCCAGCGAGGCAAACTGTGCGCCGCCCAGCGGGGTCAGCCAGCGGTCGAACAGGTGTTCCCACAGCCAGCCCCAGCTGCCGGTGGCCATCATCGCCAGCACCATCGCCGAGGAGCCTGCATAGGCGGTGATCGCGTTGACACCGAAGCGGCGACCGAGCGCCGGCCACTGCCGGCAATCGATCAGGATGTGCGCCAGCCATAGTCCGGCGAATGCCCAGCCAGCGGTCCACAGCACATACGACGGGGTCCACAGGTTCTTGTTCAAGGGTAACCACTGCGACCACAAGCCGCCGGCAACCAGCAGCAGGACGGCAGCAGGCAGCAACCGCCACGGACGTTGCCGCAACAACGCACCGGCACGCAGGCCGAGCAAGGTCGAAGCCAGTGCGCCCAGCGTGGACATCAGTCCTTCCGGATCATGGCCGCGGCCGGTCGCCGGGTCGTATTGATACAGCAGCGCGCCGAACAACGAAGTATCCATGCGGCTGCTCAGATTGAGCCAGGGCTCCAGCGAGCCGCCGGCCACCAATAGTGCGGCGTAGCCGGACAGCAGCACGCCGATGCATAGCCACTGCAGTCGCGGCTTCAACCAGATCGCCGCCATCCCAGCGGCAGCGAAACACACGCCAATGCGCTGCAGCACGCCCCATGGCCGGTAATGCGCCAGGTCCAACCACCACCAGGCAAGAAAGTGCAGCAGCAGGCCCAGACCGAGGATGCGACCGGCACGGATCAACACCGTTCTGCTCAACGCACCGCGATCAGCGCCCTGCTCCACCCGCGGCACCACCCCCAGCGCGATGGACACGCCGACGATAACGAGGAAGAACGGAAACACCAGATCGGTCGGCGTGCAGCCGTTCCATTCCGAATGCAGCAGCGGTGCGTAGACATGGCCCCAGCTGCCGGGATTGTTGACCAGCAGCATGGCCGCCACGGTGATGCCACGCAGGGCATCGACCGAGGCATACCGGATGGCTCTATTCATGGGCGCTACTCACAGGCCAAAACTCAGTCGCGCTGACCGGCAATCCAGGTGCCCTGCACCTGCAGATCGGTATCCAGCAGGACGAAGTCGGCCTGGTAGCCGGCCGCAATCTGCCCGTAGCGATCGTCCAGACCCAGGAACTGCGCCGGATACGTCGATGCCATGCGCGAAGCTTCGGCCAGCGACAAGCCCAGCAGACCAACGGCATTTCGCACGGCGGTGATCATGTCCAAGGCCGAACCAGCCAACGCACCAGCCGCGTTGCGGACCACGCCATCAACGGCGGTGATGGTTTCGCCATACAGCTCGAAGGCCGGGTTGTCCGAGCCCACCATCGGCATCGCATCGGTGACCAGGAACACCTTGCCGCGCGGCTTGGCCGCCAGCGCCACGCGCAGGCTGACCGGATGCACGTGCACGCCATCGACAATCACGCCGCACCAGCTGTCGGCATCTTCCAATGCCGCGCCGACCGCGCCGGGATCACGCCCCTGCAGCGGCGACATCGCGTTGTACAGGTGGGTGAAACCGGTGATGCCGGCATCCAGACCGGCGCGAATTTCGTCGTAGGTACCGGCGGTATGACCGGCAGCAACGATGGCGCCATTGGCCACCATCTGCTGGATTGTCGCCGCCGGCACGCGCTCGGGCGCCAGGGTAATCAGGGTGACGCCATTGTCCAGTGCGGTGGCCATGCGCACTTCATCGGCATCCGGCACACGGAACTTGCCCGCATCGTGCGTACCCTTGCGCGCCGGCGCGATGTACGGGCCTTCCAGATGGATGCCGAGCACGCCCGGCACCTTGGCGGCAATCGCCTCGCGGGTGGCCTGCACCGCGCGCGCCATTACCTCGGCATCGTCGCTGATCAGGGTCGGCAGCATGCCGGTGGTGCCGTAGCGGCGATGCCCAGCCACCATCGTGCGCAGCGCATCGACGTCGGTCTGGTTGTTGAACAATGCACCGCCGCCGCCATTGACCTGGGCGTCGATGAAACCGGGCAGCAGCCAGCCGCCGCCCAGGTCCACCTGCGCATCGGCCGCGGCAACCGCCGGATCATCGCTGGCGACGACCGCAGTGATGCGGCCGTCTTCGATCAACACCGCGACATCGTCACGGAAATTCTCGCCGGCAAGTACCCGGCCATTGCGCAGCGCGGTTTTCATCAGACCGTTTCCGTCACCTTGTTGAGGTGCGGCGGCAGGTCCGGGTTGTTGCCACGGCGCAGCGCCAGTGCGTTGATCGCACGGTAGAAGCTCTGGATGGTCAGCAGCGGTGCGCACAGCGGATGCGGTGCGGTTGCAGTCGGCAGGTTGCCGCCCTCGCCGGTCAGCCACACCTGCGCGCCGCGCGCGGCAAACTCTTCGGCCACGGCACGGGTGCCGGCACCGGTTTCGTCGGGCTGGGCAAAGGCGAGTACCGGGAAATCGCGGCCGACCAGTGCCATCGGACCGTGCTTCACTTCGGCCGAGCTATAACCTTCGGCATGCAGGCCGCAGGTTTCCTTGAACTTCAGCGCGGCTTCCTGCGCGGCAGCCAGGCCGGGGCCACGGCCGAGCACGAACAGATTGTGCGCATCGACCAGACCGTCGGTCACCGCCGTCCAGTCGCACACCCATGCTTCGGACATCGCCGCCGGCAACGCGTCCAGTGCGGCGATCAAGGCCGGATCGTTCTTCCAGTAAGCACCCAACTGCAGGATCGCGGCCAGCGACGCCAGGTAGCTCTTGGTCGCGGCGACACTGCGCTCGACGCCAGCACCCAACGGAATCACGGTTTCGGCCAGCAGTGCCAGCGGCGAATCCTCGACATTGACCAGCGCCACCACGCGCGCGCCGGCAGCCTTCGCAGCCTCGGCATTACGCAGCAGGTCGGGGCTCTTGCCCGACTGCGAAATCACGATGTACAGCGCGCCGCGCAGCTGCAGCGGCGCTTCATAGACCGAGCCCACCGACGGCGAGGCCGAAGCGGTCACCAGGCCGAGCTGGGTCTCGAACAGATACTTGGCATAGGTTGCCGCGTGATCGGAACTGCCACGGGCGCAGGTGACAACGAACGGTGGCGGGTTCTGGCGCAGGTCTGCGGCCAGGGCCTGCACCACGTCGCGGTTGCGTGCGAACTGGGCGGCGATGACAGAGGCGCTTTCCGCAGCCTCGTTGAACATCAGGGTTTCGGTTTCACTCGGCAGTGCCATGGATCGTTACTCGGAGAGGTCGGGGGGAGATGAAGGAGGTCGGGACGGCTGCTGGCGCAGCGGTGCGGTGGAGCCACGTACCACCAACTGCGGTACAAAGCCCTGGTTCTGCAGCTGTGCCGGGCTGTCCTCGTAGGCATCGGTACGCAGCTGGCTGATCAACAAGCGCGCCGCGTGGCGGGCGATGTCGCCGGTGGCCTGCTTGGCGGTGGTCAGTGCCGGCCACGACTGGCGCGAGAACGGGCTGTCCTCGAAACCGGCGATGGACAGGTCGTAAGGCACGTTCAAACCGGCCGAGTTGGCCGCAGCCAGCACGCCAGCGGCGATTTCGTCGTTGGAGCCGAAGATGGCGGTGGGCGGCTCACGCAGCGCCAACAGGCGGCGCGCACCACGGAAGCCATCATCAAAGGTGTAGTCGCCCGGGATGACCAGGTGCTTGTCCAGCGGGATGCCGTAGTCCTTCAGCGCCGCTTCGTAGCCGGCGTAGCGCTCGCCGCTGGAGCGGTGCGAGGTACCGCCCCACAGGAAACCAATGCGCTGGTGGCCGAGCTGGATCAGGTGTTCGGTGATTTCGTAGGCCGCGTCGCGGTCGTCAACGAATACGCAGGGGCCATCGCCCGGATCTTCGGTGGCAGCGATGATGCGCACGGTCTTGATACCGCGTGCATTGAGCGCGGATACCAGTTCCGGGCGCTCGGACATGGGTGCGGTCAGCACCAGCCCGGCCAGGCGCGAACGCTGCACCCAGTCGGCCAGTTCCTCGGCCAGCATCGGCGAGGTCGAATCGCAGGGGTGAATCTGCAGGCCAAAGCCGGTCTCGCGGCAGGCCGACAGCACGCCGTTCTGTACCCCGATGATGTGGTACGGATTGGGGTTGTCGTACACCAGCCCGATCACGAAGGTGGTGTTGCTGCGCAGATTGCGCGCGGACGGATCGGGCTCATAGTCCAGCTCGGCCACCGCGCGCAGTACGCGCGCGCGGGTGGCCTGCATCACCGAAGGCTCGTTGTTGATCACCCGCGAGACGGTCTTCAATGAGACCTTGGCACGCTCGGCGACATCCTTGATGGTGGGTCTACGCATTACCGGTTCCCGCGTTGGCTCGATTGCCGCCATGATGCTTGATTCAGGCGCCACGTGCCTTGCCCGCGTTATGACCTACGGTGCCGAAGTACAGGATGTACAGGTAGCAGGGGATCATCAGTGCGGCGAACACCAGCTGGAAGTGTTCCGGGTACGCGTGCTTGAGCAGGGCAAAGGCCTGCGGGATGATCGCGCCGCCGGCAATACCCATCACCAGCAGGGCCGAGCCGATCTGGGTGAAACGGCCCAGGCCGCGGATCGCCAGCGGGAAGATCGCCGGCCACATCATGGCGTTGGCAAAGCCCAGCGCGGCAACAAAGCCAACGGACACATAGCCGTGGGTAAAGTACGCGCCCAGAGTGAAGACCACGCCCAGCACGGCCGACACTGCAAGGTACTTTTCCTGCGAGATGAAGCGCGGGATCACCAGCAGGCCGATCACGTAGCCCACCAGCATCGCGAACAGCGTGTAAGAGGTGAACAACTTGGTCTGGTCCAGCGGCAGGCCGAAGGCATTGCCATAGGTACCGATGGCGTCACCGGCCATCACTTCCACGCCGACGTAGACGAACAGGCACATCACGCCCAGCCACAGGTGCGGGAACTGGAAGATGCTGCGCTTGGCGGCCTTGCCGTCGTTGGCCACGGCATTGGCTTGGTCCGGCTGCACTTCCGGCAGCGGCGAGAACAGCACGCCCACTGCAACCAGCAGCAGCACACCGGCAATCACCATGTAGGGTGTGTGTATCTTGGCAGCGAAGGTATTGAGCAGGTCGGCCTTGGTCGCGGCGTCGGCCGCTTGCACCTGGCTTTCCAGATCGCCGATGCCATGCAGCACAAACGTACCAATCATTACTGGTGCGATGATGCCGGCGATCTTGTTGCAGATCCCCATCAATGCAATGCGCTGCGCGGCACCTTCGATAGGACCGAGGATGCTGATGTACGGGTTGACCGCGGTCTGCAGCAGGGCCATACCGCCGCCGATGACGAACAGGCCGGCGAGCGCACCACCGAACCAGCGTTGCGTGGCGAACTCACCGAAACCCATCGCACCAACCGCCATCACCGCCAGGCTGAGCGCCAAGCCCTTCTTCATGCCAGTGCGGCCGAGAATCCACGACGCCGGCAAGGCCAGGAAGAAGTACGACAGGTAGAACACCATCAGTACCAGGAAGGCTGACACCTCGTTCACGTCGAAGGCCAGCTTGACGAAGGTGATCAACGGGCCGTTGATCCAGGTACAGAAGCCGATGATGAAAAACAACACGCCGACGATGGCGATGGACGACGCCATGCTGGTACGCGGCGTCGAGTCGGGAACAGCAGACATGGGCAAAGCTCCTGCGGATGCGGGAGACGGATCGAGGCCGTCCGGCGATATACGTGGGAACAACGTTGTCACATTTATGGTTTGCTGCAGACAAGTTTGTCAACAACGCAGCGTCGCAAGGTTATTCCGGCAGCTCATCAGGAATGTCCCATAAGCCCGTAAGGATCAGGCTTTCGGCAGAAAACCCCGCAAGTTAAGCCACTGCACGCTATCGGATGCAACAAATGCAGGCGGCACAAGGTTTGCGCAGACACGCTGCGGCGCAGCATCGAAAGTTTCAATTATTCGTTGACATCGTTGTCAGAACGATTACAGACTCGCCCCCCAATGGTGCCCCTCCGGGCGCTCCGCCTCGCCATAGGGAAACCGAGTGACAGCTGTCGTCCCCCCACTGCAGACCACCCGCCTTGACCCCGCCTCCCGGCCCTTCTTCGCCGCCGATGTGGGTGGCACGCACGTCCGCGTCGGCCTGATCCGGGCCGCGGCGGCAAACGACCCGTCCATCGACGTACTGTCCTATCGCAAGTACCGCTGCGCGGACTATCCCAGCCTCAGCGCGATCCTGTCCGACTTCGCCAGCCACAACCCGCCGGTCGAGCATTGCGTGATCGCCACCGCCGGCTACGCGCTGCCGGACGGCACGGTGATCTCGGCCAACCTGCCGTGGCCGCTGTCGTCCACCCGCATCCGCGATGATCTCGGCTTTGCCGGCGTGCATCTGGTCAACGACTTCGAGGCCGTCGCGCACGCCGCCGGTCACATCAGCGCCAGCCAGGTACTGCAGTTGACCGGCCCGGCCGAGGCCGAGCGCGGGCCGACCCTGGTGATCGGCCCGGGCACCGGTCTTGGCGCCGCAGTGTGGATCCCGGTCGGCAACCGCTCGGTGGTCCTGGCGACCGAAGCCGGCCAAGCCTCGTTGGCAGCCACCACCGAACTGGAAATGGCCGTGCTGCAGCAGATGCTGCAGGACCGTCCGCATGTATCGATCGAACAGGCACTGTCCGGCCCCGGCCTGCTCAACCTGTACAACGCGCTATGCGCGGTGCGCGGCGTCACGCCGGTGCACACCACCCCCGATGCCGTCAGCGCCGCCGCCTGCGATGGCAGCGACCCGCTGGCCGTGGAAACCCTGCAGCTGTTCTGCGGAATCCTCGGCTCGACCATCGGTGACATGGCCCTGCTCTACGGCGTGCAGGGCGGCGTCTATCTGGCTGGCGGCATCCTGCCGAAGATCAGCCAGTTTCTTTTGAACAGCACCTTCGTCGAACGCTTCCTCAACAAGGGGCCGATGCGCAAGGCGCTGCAAAGCATTCCCGTGAAACTGGTAGAGCACGGGCAACTGGGCGTCATCGGCGCCGCCAGTTGGTATCTGGAAAAGTCGGCCACGTAAGCCTTCAGCAGCATAAGCAACAGATCCACCAGCAGGACCCTGTAGTAACGCGGCACGTAGTGCCAATCAATCTTGATGTTGAGGAGAGACAACATGCATCGCAAGACCCTGCTTTCGGCAGCTATCGTCAGCTGCCTCGCCTTCAGCGCACACGCGCAGGAAGCCGCAAAAACCGCCACCGACCTGGACACCGTGACCGTCACCGGTATCCGCGCCAGCCTTGAAAAGTCGCTGGACAGCAAGCGCAACAACGACACGGTCTCCGAGTCGATCACCGCTGAGGACATCGGCAAGTTCCCGAACACCAACGCCGCCGAAGCCATGGCGCTGATCCCGGGCGTCACCATCGACCGCCGCTTCGGCCAGGGCGAACGCGTCAGCATCGACGGCACCGACCCGAGCCTCAACCTGAGCTTCATTGATGGCCACCCGGTTGCCCAGGCCATCTGGCTGTACGGCGAATCGCCGAACCGCGGCTTCGACTACACCATGCTGGCCCCGGAAGTACTGGGCCGCCTGGAAATCATCAAGTCCTCCGAGGCCCGCCTGCCGGAAGGCAGCCTCGGTGGCACGGTGATGATGCATTCGCGCAAGCCGCTGGACATGGACGCCAACTCGGTCAGCGGCTCGGTCGGTTACAGCTACAACGACCAGGCCGAGAAGGGCAGCCCGAACATCTCGGTGCTCTACAGCTGGAAGAATGACGACTCCACCTGGGGCGTCAACGTCGCCGCACAGCGCCACGAAGAAAAGGTCGATCGCCAGGGCATCGAGATCTTTGGCTACAGCACCGTTGCCGACTTCGCCGCAGTCAATCCGAACGTTGCCGCGCAGATTGCCAAGGGTGAGCTGCGCCCAACCGATCGCGTCGCCCAGGAAGTCAACGTTGCTTACTTCCAGCAGGAGCGCAAGCGCGACAGCGCATTGGTGAACCTGCAGTTCAAGCCCAACGACCAGTTCGAAGGCACCTTGAGCGGCCTGTACATCAAGGAGAACTTCGACAGCTACAACCAGTCGATGTACAACTTCATGACGCAGAACAACTCGTCCATGCAGGCTGTCGACTACTTCAACCCGACCGGCCCGGGCGGCTTCGTCACCGGCGGCCACACCAATGCCAACCCCGGCAGCGGCACCGGCATCATCTACGACAACCAGGTGCGCTTCTCCGAAGTGACCACCAAGGGCGTGGATCTGGACCTGCAGTACCGCGGTGATGGCTGGAAGCTGGGCGGCAAGATCGGCACCAGCAAGTCCGAGAACCCGAGCATCAGCCAGTACCTGATCGAGCCGGTCTACAGCGGCGCGTATAGCTGGGACTACCGCAAGGGCTTCCAGGCTGATGACCAGGCTGCGTACTACGACCCGGCAAACTGGGGCAACATCTTCGGCAACAACGGCGTGTTCAGTTCCGAAGCCAAAGACAAGTACGCGCAGCTGGATTTCAGCAAGAACTTCGACAGCATCTTCAACCAGTTGCTGGTCGGTGTGCGTCGCACCGAGCACACCGAAAACTACGGCCTTGGCGTGTACGGCGGCGTGCGTACCGGCACCTTGGCCGACGTCGGCACCATCGGCAACACCAATCTGCTCGGCAGCATGGGCGGCGTGTTCGGCAACACCAGCCACCACCCGCAGGTCGGCCAGGGCAATGTGATCAATTGGGTTCACGGCAGCCCGGTGAACTACTCCCGTTCCGACGCCTCCAGCCTGTTGAACAACACCTGGGAACTGGAACAGAAGACCACTGCCGCCTATACGCAGCTGAACTTCTCCACCGGCGCTCTGCGCGGTAACGTCGGCGTACGCTGGGTTCAGACCAAGACTGACAGCAGCGCCTATGTCTACGGCGACAACGTCCCAGTGCTGCCGGCGCCGGCCGAGTGGTGGCAGACCAGCAAGAGCAAGAAGAGCAACATGCTGCCCTCGCTCAACCTGGTCTATGACAATGGTGGCGACGTGGTGCTGCGCGCCTCGGCTGCCAAGGTCATCGCCTGGGCACCGTACAACCTGATGTCGAACAACCTGTTCCTCAACGACACCATGATGACCGGCTCGGGCGGTAACCCGGACCTGGACCCGTACAAGGCCTACAACTTCAACCTGTCGGCCGAGTGGTACTTCGCTCCGCAGTCGATCCTGGCAGGCTCGGTGTTCCTGAAGCAGACCCAGAACTACGTGCTGCAGACCCCGGGCACGGAGCGTCGCTACAACTCGATGCGTGACAGCAACCCGACCACCTGGTTGACCACGGTTGGCTCGCACGGCTGTACCGCCGACGGCTTCTGCGACTACAGCGTCACCCGTCCGCGCAATGCCGGTGGCGCCAGCGTCCGTGGCTTCAACGTCAACTACCAGCAGGCGTTTGGCGATACCGGCCTGGGCCTGATTGCCAACTACACCTACGCGACCGGCGATACAGATGCGGGCAACAACATGCCCTACCTGTCCCGCAGCACCGTCAGTGTCAGCCCATACTTTGAAAACGAGCAGTTCAGCGTCCGCGTCAACTACAACTGGCGCAGCAAGTACGAGGGCGTGGGCTATGTCGCTGGCGCACCGGCTGCAACCACCGCTGCGTACGCCGACCTGAGCGCCAGCCTGGGTTGGAACTTCACCGACAACCTGAGTCTTTCGCTGGATGCGATGAACCTGCTGAACGAGAAGTACAAGCAGTATGTTGCCCAGGAAGAGGCACTGGCAGCGGAGTACTACACCGGCCGTCGCTACATGGCCAACCTGCGCTTCAAGTTCTGATCGATCCCGGCACGCACCATCGCCGGTTAGTGTGACCCGCCGGGCCTGGATCATTCCGGGCCCGGTTTTTTTTGGCGTTCGCGTAGTGCCGAGCCATGCTCGGCAGGAGCTCTACCGGTAACGCCTCCGCCGAGCATGGTTGGGTGGGCTATCGGTAACGCCTCTGCCGAGCATGGCTCGGCACTACAAAAGCATCGGGCACAAAAAAACCCGCTTTCGCGGGTTGTTTCGTTTGAGTCATGGTGCCCAGGAGAGGACTCGAACCTCCACGGAGTTGCCCCCGCTAGCACCTGAAGCTAGTGCGTCTACCAATTCCGCCACCTGGGCGACTCAGGAGCGAGATTATGTAGGACGTTTCTGGTGCCGTCAACAGGTTTGTGAAGATGGGGCTGCGACGCTTGGCTCCCTCCCTTTGCCGCAGGCAAGGGGAGGGCTGGGGAGGGGTAACGCTCCTGCCTCAATCCCAAACCCCGGAAACGAAAAAACCCGCTTTCGCGGGTTTGATCTTGAAACGTGGTGCCCAGGAGAGGACTCGAACCTCCACGGAGTTGCCCCCGCTAGCACCTGAAGCTAGTGCGTCTACCAATTCCGCCACCTGGGCACTTCAGGCCGCGCAGTTTGCAGAGGAAGCGGATCTTTGTCAACGCTTTTTCACAAACATCTGCAGTGATCGTGTGCGCACCCTGTACACCTAGGTGCATGTACCATGGAGGCTGATGAAAAACAAAAAGACCACTGGGGCCGACAAGGCCCGCAAGTCCGCCACCGGCAGCAAGCCGGGCAAGGCGCCGGGCAAAGCCCCCAAAGCAAAAACCGCCAAGCTGCCGCCATGGATGCCGGAGAGTCTGTCCGCACCGGCGAAAGCGGGCGCAACAAAGCCAGGCAAGGCCGGCCCACGCGCCGCCGCCAAGCCAGGCAAACGCAAATTCACCGACGATGCCGCACCGCAGAGTTTCGTGCGCGGCCGTCGCAAGCCGGGTCCACCGGTTGCGGCCTTCGATGATCCCTATGCGTCGCGCGAAGCCGAGCGCTACGCGCAGCCGATTGCCAGCCGCGAGGCCATCCTGCAGTTGCTGGACCGCTGCGAAGGACCACAGAACGCCGAGGAAATCGCTGCGGCCTTGGGCCTGACCGAGCCGGATCGTGCCGACGCGCTGTCCAAGCGTCTCGGCGCGATGGTGCGCGACGGCCAGCTGGTGCAGAACCGTCGTGGCGGTTTTGCTCCGGTCAGCCAGTTGAGCCTGATCCCCGGTGTGGTTATCGCCAACCCGGAAGGCTTCGGCTTCCTGCGCCCGGACGAAGGCGGCGACGATCTGTTCCTGTCGCCTTATGAGATGCGCAAGGTCATGCACGGTGATCGTGCACTGGCCAACGTCACCGGCATCGACCGCCGTGGCCGCCGTGAAGGCGCCATCGCCCGCGTGCTGGAGCGTGGCGTCAATCGTCTGATCGGGCATTTCAGCATCGAGGCTGGCATCAGCTACGTGGTGCCGGATGACAAGCGCATCCAGCGCAACATCCAGATCCCGGGCGACCTCACTGGTGGCGCCAAGGACGGGCAGCTGGTCGTCTGCGAACTGACCCATGCACCGGACTCGCGCCGTCCACCCATCGGCAAGATCATTGCCGTGCTCGGCGACAAACTGACCCCGTCGCTGGTGGTGGAAACCGCCATCCACGGCCATGAGCTGCCCTACGAGTTCCCGCCGGAAGTGCTGGACGAAGCCACCGCCGTGCCGTTGACGGTGGAAGCGTCGATGATTGGCAAGCGCGTGGACCTGCGTTCCATGCCGCTGGTTACCATCGATGGCGAGGACGCCAAGGACTTCGATGACGCGGTCTATTGCGAGCCGAACCGCGACGGTTTCCGTCTGGTGGTGGCCATTGCCGACGTCTCCAACTACGTGCGTCCCGGCACGCCGCTGGATGACGAAGCCCAGCGCCGCGCGACCTCGGTGTACTTCCCCGGTTTCGTGGTGCCGATGCTGCCGGAGACGCTGTCCAACGGAATCTGCTCGCTGCGGCCGAAGGAAGACCGCATGTGCTTCGTCTGCGACATGCAGATCGGGCGCGATGGCCAGGTCAGCGAGTCCAAGTTCTACGAAGCGGTGATGAACTCCCACGCACGCCTGACCTATACCCAGGTGTGGGCAGCGGTGGGCGAGGACGATGCGGACACCAAGGCATTCATCGGTCCACTGATGCCGCAGATCCAGAACCTGCATCAGCTCTACCGCATCCTGTCCAAGGCGCGCGAGCGCCGTGGCGCCATCGAGTTTGAATCCTCGGAAGTGCGCTTCGTGCTGGACAACCGTGGCGAGGTCACCCAGGCCGGCATGATGGTGCGCAACGACGCCCACAAGCTGATCGAGGAATGCATGATCGCCGCCAACGTGGAGGCCGCGCGCTACCTGCTGTCCAAGCATGTACCGGCACCGTTCCGCGTGCACGAGCGGCCGCCGGAGTCCAAGTTCGCCGACCTGCTGGAGTTCCTCAAGGAATTCAAGCTGAGTCTGCCGCCGTGGAGCAAGGTGCAGCCGGGCGATTACACCAAGCTGCTGAAGAAGGTGCGCGAGCGCCCGGATGCGGCACTGCTGGAGTCGGTGTTGCTGCGCAGCCAGTCGCTGGCGGTGTATTCGCCGGACAACAACGGTCACTTCGGTCTGGCGCTGGAGGCCTACGCGCACTTCACCTCGCCGATCCGCCGTTACCCCGATCTGCTGGTCCACCGCGCGATCAAGTACGCGCTGACCGGTGGCCCGCTCGACAAGTACACCTACACCCCGCGTGAGATGGCTGCGTTGTCGCTGCAATGCTCCGAGCGTGAGCGTCGTGCCGATGAGGCCGAGCGCGAGGTCGACGAGCGTTTCCGTGCCGCATGGATGGAAAAGCACGTTGGCAGCCAGTTCGACGGCGTGATCAGCGGTGTGACCAGCTTCGGCCTGTTCGTCGAACTGTACGAGTCCAAGGTCAATGGCCTGGTCCACGTGACCCAGTTGCCGCACGACTATTACCAGTTCGACCCGATCCGCAAAACGCTCAGCGGCGACCGTCGCGGCAACGAGTTCCGGCTCGGTGACCGGGTCCGCATCCTGGTGCTCAAGGCCAGCATGGAAGAGCGCAAGATCGACTTCCGTCTGGTCGAGGACAAGGACGGCAAGGTCGACCCGCCGGCACCGGCACCGCTGCCCGAACGCGGCAAGCCAGCCAAGCGCAGCAAGCAGAAGTATTGACTCCGGAAGCGGCCCTCGCAGTAGCGAAGGCCGCCTTTTCCGCCCCCCGCAGGCCGGTGGCAGCTGCGGGCCGGGCCGAATCGGCCTACCATTGCCACCCCCAGAAGTCCCCATGTGACGCCCATGAGCAAGCAGAACCAGTGGATCGTCGGCGTCAATGCCGTTGCTTCGTCGATCGAGAAAGACCCCGAAAACGTCCGCGAGGTCCTGATCGAGGCCGGCGCCAAGAACCCGCGCCTGGTTGAAATCGAGGAAGAAGCCCTGCGCAAGGGCATCGACGTGCGCAAGGTCAACGCCCAGGCGCTGGGCGGCGTGGCCGGCCAGGTCCGCCACCAGGGCGTGGTCGCGCGCTATGCCGCGCCCAAGCTGTGGGACGAGAACGAGCTCAAGGGCCTGATCGAAGCGGCCGAAGGCAAGGCGCTGGTGCTGGTGCTGGACGAGGTGCAGGACCCGCACAACCTCGGCGCCTGCCTGCGCAGTGCTGCCGCCGCTGGCGTCACCGCCGTGGTGATCCCCAAGGACAAGAGCGCCCCGGTCAATGCGACCGTGCGCAAGGTCAGCGCCGGCGCGGCCGACAGCATCCCGGTGGTGTCGGTGACCAATCTGGTTCGTTGCATCAAGGACATGCAGAAGCTGGGCGTGTGGGTGTACGGCCTGGCTGGCGAATCGGACACCACCATCCACAAGCTCGACCTGCGCGGCAACGTGGCGCTGGTGATGGGCGGCGAAGCCGACGGCATGCGCCGCCTGACCCGCGAGACCTGCGACCAGTTGGTGCGCATCCCGATGCCGGGCGACGTTGAGAGCCTCAATGTATCGGTGGCCACGGGTGTGGCATTGTTCGAGGCAGTCCGCCAACGCCTGTAAGGAACACCATGCCCCGCACGCCGCATCGTCTTTTCCTCCGATTGACTGTGGCGCTGGCGGGGCTTTGCGTCCTGAGCGCCGCCGCCCAGGACGCACCGCGCGTACGCGCACGTGATCTGGGCGTCGCGCCCGGCATCTTCAGTCCCGGCAGCAACAACGCGATCACCGACGTGGCCGGCGTGCGTGTGGGTCAAGTGACGCTGAGTACCGGCAACACGGTGCGCACCGGTGTCACTGCGATCCTGCCGCATCCCGGCAATACCTATCGTTCGCGGGTACCGGCGGCGTTGCATGTCGGTAATGGCTTCGGCAAATTCATCGGCAGCACCCAGGTCAACGAACTGGGCGAACTGGAAACCCCGATCCTGCTGACCTGCACGCTATGTGTGTGGAAGGCGGCCGATGCGATGGCCGATTGGATGCTGGCGCAGCCGGACATGCAGCAGGTGCGTTCGCTCAATGTGGTCGTGGGCGAGACCAATGACGGCGGCCTCAATGACATCCGGGCACGGCCGGTCACGGCTGATGCGGTGCGCCAGGCTTTGGAAACCGCCAAGAGCGGACCGGTGCAGGAAGGCAGCGTCGGCGCTGGCACCGGCACGGTGGCATTCGGCTGGAAGGGCGGTATTGGTACCTCATCGCGCAAGCTGCCCGAGAGCCTTGGCGGCTGGACCGTGGGTGTGCTGGTGCAGGCCAACTTCGGCGGCGTGCTGCAGGTGGAAGGCGCACCGGTTGGGCGCGAGCTGGACCGTTATGCGTTCCAGAATGCTGTGGCTGCGCAGGGCAATGTGCGTGGACTTGCCGATGATCGCGGCGATGGTTCGGTGATCATCGTGGTGGCGACCGACGCGCCCTTGTCGGATCGCAACCTGCGGCGCTTGGCCTCGCGCGGGATGATGGGGTTGGGGCGTACGGGTAGTTCGGCATCCAACGGCAGTGGCGACTATGTACTGGCATTTTCAACGGCCGAATCGGTGCGTCGTGGGTTCGATGCGGCGCAGCTGCAGACCACTGAGTTGGCCAACGAGCAGATGAGCGCGGTGTTCCAGGCCAGCGTCGATGCGGTGGAAGAGTCGGTTTACAACGATTTGTTCATGGCGACCACGGTGAGTGGTAATGGGCAGACGGTGGAGGCTATTCCGCTGGACAAGGTGCGGGAGGTTTTGCAGCGGCATGGGGTGGGGCAGCAGGAGCGGTAGGTCGCGCGGGGTGTTGCAGATCGCAGCAATGTCGGACGCAAGCCCTTCTCCCGCCTGCGGGAGAAGGTGGCGTGAAGCGCCGGATGAGGGGAGCTTTTGACTTTGCTTTGCTAGAAGCTTCCCCTCACCCCAACCCCTCTCCCGCAGGCGGGAGAGGGGCTCAAGCCGGTTTACTGGTTCATCACCACCGCCCCACCACCCAGCGCCTTGTACAGCGTCACATCATTGACCAGCTGGCTGCGCTTGGTCTGCGCCAGCGACAACTCAGCGTTGCGGCGGGTCTGCTCCGCTTCCAGCCATGTACGCAGATCCGTAGCACCAGCGCGATACCGCACCTCGTACAAACGCGCGATCTCCACCGCTTCGTCATATGAAGCCTGCGCCGCAGCAACCTGCTCAGCCAGACGCGTGCGCGCCGACAAAGCGTTGTCCACTTCTGACAGCGCGGTATACAGCGTGCGACGGAAATCATTGGCGGCGATCTGGTAGGAAAGATCCGACGACTTGATATCCAGCTGCATCTGCCGGAACTTCAGGAACGGCAGGCTCAGGCCAGCACCCAGTGTCGCCACCGGGTTGGTCAGCACATCACCCAGCGAAGTTGCGGAACTGCCTACCGAACCACTCAGGCTCAGACTCGGGTAATAGCTGGTAGCCGTCACCTTGATGCTCTTCAACGACTGCCGCAGGCGCAGCTCGGCAGCGCGCAGGTCTGGCCGGCGTGCCAGCAACTCGGCCGGCATGCCTTCGACCAAGGCTGGGCTCTGCGCAACGTCCAGATTCTGTGGCTCACTTGCCAGTGGCCAAGGCTGGCCATCGAGCAGCACAGTCAGCGCATTGCGGGTTTCCACCCGTTGTTGCTCCAGCTGCGATTGCGCAGCTTTCTGGCTCTCGATGTTCTGCTGTGCCTGGCGCACTTCCAGCCGCGATACGCCGCCGGCGTCGAACTGGGTCTGCACCAGGGAAGCGGTGCGCTGCAGACGCTCAAGATTGGCCTGGCCGGTGGCGATGGCTTGATTGAGGTAACCCAACTGCCAGTACAGCTCGGTGCTCTGGCCGACAAGAGTGAGCACAGTGCTCTGCAGATCCTGCGAGGTCGCCTGCGCTTCCCACTGAGCGATGTCGCGCTGGCCGCGCAGCTTGCCCCACAGGTCCAGCTCCCAACCCAGCGATACGCTGGCGTTGTTGTTGCGCGACCAGTCGTCGCTGCTGTCGATGCTGCGGCTGCTGTTTGCGCTGACCGAGCCGCTGGCTTGCGGCCACAGGTCGGCGCTGGCCAAGCCAGCCTGGGCGCGGGCACGTTCCAGCTTCAAGCCGGCCGAGGCCATGTCGGTGTTGCTGGCCAGCACGCGTTCGATCAGCTGGTCCAGGTTCGGATCGGCGAAGCCTTGCCACCAGGCATCGGCATGTACATCGGCAACCGGTGCGGTCACTTCGTGCTCGATGGCCTGCACCGGCGCATTGGCGGCGGCATCACCACGGCCGTAGACAGTGGGCACGCGCAGGTCGGCGGCAGAGTCGGCGCTGGGCGTGGTGGCGCAGCCGACCAAGGCGGCGGTCAGGGCGGCGGAGAGCAGCAGGGGACGCAGTGATTTCATGGTCATCTTCATTCGCGGGCCAAGGCCTCGACCGGGTCGAGCTGGGCGGCATTGCGGGCCGGCAGGAAGCCGAACGCCACACCGATCAGGGTCGAGCAGGCGAAGGCGGCAATGATCGAGCCGGTGGAGAACAGTAGGGTGAAGCTGGCACCAAAGGTCTGGAAGGCCCAGCCGATGGACAGCGCCAGCGCGATGCCAAGCACGCCGCCAAGCAGGCAGACCAGCACCGCTTCGATCAGGAACTGCTGGCGGATATCACTTTGCCGCGCACCTACCGCCATGCGCACGCCGATCTCGCGGGTACGCTCGGTCACCGATACCAGCATGATGTTCATCACGCCGATGCCGCCAACCACCAATGCAATCGCGGCGATGGCGCCGATCAGCAGGGTCATGGTCTTGGTGGTGGACTCGATGGTTTCGCGGATCTCGGCGGTATTGCTGAGGAAGAAATCCTCGGTGCCGTGGCGCAGCGTCAACAGCTTGGTGATCGCCGACTGCGCGGCATCCATCGGCGTGTCGTCCTTGATCCGCAGGGTGATGCTGCTCAGGTAGCTCTGCCCAATCATGCGTGCCATCACCGTGGTGTAGGGCACCCAGACGTTGAGGTTGGTGCTGCCGCCAAAGCCCATCGACTGGCGCTTGGCAATGCCGATCACCCGCGCCGGCACATTGCCCAGCAGTACTACCTTGCCAAGCGGGTCGTCAGTGCCGAACAACTGGGTGCGCGTGTTCTCGTCGATCACCACCACCTGCGCCAGGCCCTTGACCTCGCTTTCGTCGAAGTAGCGGCCGCTGACCAGGGTCATGCCCTTGACCCGGAAGTACTGGTCGCCGATGCCGGCCACCTGCGCAGAGGCAGCCTTGTTGCCGACCCGCGCGGTCACCGAGCTGGACACGCTGGGGGTAACGCTGTCGATGTAGCTCTGCGTGGCCAGTGCCTCGGCATCGCTGCTTTTCAGCGTCTGGACGCGCCCGGAGCGCATGTCGCCGAAGCCGCGACCCGGATACACGTCGATGGTATTGGTGCCCAGCGAGGAGATGTTCTGCAGGATCTGCTGCTGCGAGCCATTGCCCATCGCCACCACCGACACCACCGAGGCAATACCGATGATGATGCCGAGCATGGTCAGGAAGGTGCGCAGGCGGTGCGCGTTCATTGCCAGCAAGGCCATGCGGAAGGCTTCGACGAAGCGATCGCGGGCAGCCTGGAAAGCGCTGCCGCCGGTGCGCACCGGCTCGGCCCGCTGCTGGGTCTGCAGTGCCGGCACCTTGTCGTTGCGACGGTCGGCGATGATCTCGCCGTCGCGGATCTCGATGATGCGCTGGGCGTGCTCGGCCACGTGCATGTCGTGGGTGACGATGATGATGGTCTGGCCTTCGGCATGCAGCTCGCCGAGGATGTTCATCACTTCCTCGCCGGATGCGCTGTCCAGCGCGCCGGTGGGTTCGTCGGCCAGGATCACCTCGCCACCGTTCATCAGCGCACGCGCGATGGACACGCGCTGTTGTTGGCCGCCGGACAGCTGGCCAGGCTTGTGGCCCATGCGGTCGCTCAGGCCCAGGCGGGTAAGCAGGGCTTCGGCCCGTTCGCGCCGTGCCTCGTGCGGGGTGCCGGCGTAGATTGCCGGCACTTCGACGTTGCCGCGTGCGTCCAGATCACCCAGCAGGTGATAGCGCTGGAAAATGAAGCCGAAATGTTCGCGGCGCAGCTCGGCCAGTTCGTCCGGCTGCATGCGCCCGGTTTCGCGCCCGGCCACTTTGTACGAGCCCACGGTGGGGCGGTCCAGGCAGCCGAGGATGTTCATCAGCGTCGACTTGCCCGAACCGGACTGGCCAACGATGGCGACCATCTCGCCGGCATGGATGTCGAGGTTGACGTCCTTGAGCACGGCGATGGTTTCCTCGCCGGCCGGGAACTCGCGACGCAGGTCGCGCAGTTGCAGCAGCGGCTGGCTCATCGGCGCGGACCACCCATCATCGGGCCCATCGGACCGCGCTGGTTGCTGCTGGATTTCTCGCCGGCGCTGACTTCGCCGACCACCACCAGCTCGCCTTCCTTCAGGCCTTCCAGCACTTCGACGTTGGAGCCGTTGTTGAGGCCGACCTTGATCGTACGCGGCTCCGGCTGGCCGTCCTTGTTGACCACGCGGACCACGTAGCTGTTGCTCTTGGCCAGTGCGGCGGCATCCGGCTTGCGACGCTGCTGGCGCTGGCCTTCCTGCTTGCTGCGGGCGGCGCGCTGCTCGCCATTGGCGGCGTTCGCGCCGGGGCCGCGGCCGGCTTCCGGCACCTTGGGGCCGAGCGCGACGGTGGGGATCAACAGCGCATCCTTGGCCTGCGCCAGCATCACCGAGACCTGCGCGGTCATGTCGATGCGCAGCGTGCCGTCCGGGTTCTCGACGTCGAACAGTGCGTTGTAGTACACGGCGGTGCTGGAGCTGGACGAGGATGAGCTGCTGGAGGTGGTGCTGTCGGTGCTGATCGAGGCCGGCGCCGGGTTCACCGTGCGCAGCTTGGCTTCGTACTTGTGGTCCGGGTTGCCGAGGATGGTGAAGTACACCGGCATGCCGGGCTTGACCTTGACCACGTCGGCTTCGGAGATCTCGGCATTCACGGTGACCAGATCGAGTCGTGCCAGCTTGACGATGGTCGGCGCGGACTGGTTGGCGTTGACCGTACGGCCTTCTTCGGCAACCACCGCGACCACGGTGCCATCGATGGGCGCGGTGATGCGGGTATAACCGAGGTTGGCCTGTGCGGTGCCCAGTTCGGTTTCGCGCTGGCGGATCTGCGCATCGAGCGCCCGGATCTGCGCACGGGTGCTGGCCAGGTTGGCCTCGGCCGACTCGTAGTCGGCGCGTGAGGTGGCTTCGGCCGCCAGCATCTCCTTCTGGCGGGCGAAGGCCAGCTCGGATTCCTTCAGCGAGGCGGTCTGCACCGCGCGCTGGGCGCGGATGTTCTCCAGCGCCGCTTCGGCGTTCTTCAGGCTGTTTTCCTGGGTAACCGAGTCGATCTCGGCGATCAGGTCGCCTTGCTTGACCACATCACCCAGTTGCACCGTGAGCAGCTTGATCTGGCCAGAGGCCTGCGCACCGACGCTGACCAGCTTGTAGGCATCGATGACGCCGGTGGCATCGACGGTCTGTTCCAGGTCACCACGACTGACCGGCGAGGTTGCCAGTGACGGTGCGGCGGGCTTGCGCGTGGTCCAGTAGATGCCGCCGGCGATCAAGGCGACGATGGCGACGGCAAGCAGGATGCGGTTGCGGCGGGAGGAGGGCAGCAGCTTCACGGTGGTTGGACACTCATTGGCCGCGGTGGCGGCGTCGGGACCCAGTGTCGCCAGCGCGACCGTGTGGCTCAACGCTCGTTATGTGTCGGCATGTATCCTGTTCAGGCTCCCATGTATCGTTGTGTATCAAGCCCGGCGCTGGATACACGCAGACACATCGGCGTGTACACATGACGATCCGCTAGCGTGGATCATGGCGCCATGACGGACATACAGACCATGCACCGCTTGTTGGTGGTAGACGACGACAGTGACATCCGCAGCCTGCTGGCCGAGCAACTGGGCCGGGCTGGCTATGCCGTGAGCACGGCGGCCGATGGAAACGAGATGCGCCAGGTATTGGCGCGCGAGCACATCGATCTGATCGTGCTGGACTTGAACCTGCCGCGCGAAGACGGCCTGGCGCTCTGCCGCGAGCTGCGCGTGCGTTCGACCACGCCGGTGATCATGCTGACCGCGCGCAGCGAGCCGATTGATCGCGTGCTGGGGCTGGAAATGGGCGCCGACGATTATCTGGCCAAGCCATTCGAGCCACGCGAGCTGCTGGCACGTATCCGCAACGTGCTGCGCCGGACCGAGGCCTTGCCGGCCAACATGGAGCCGCTGGCAATGCGCCGGGCGTTGTTCTCCGGTTGGGTGTTCGACCTCGAGCACCGTCACCTGATCGACCCGGCCAAACGGGTGGTGATGCTGTCCGGTGCCGAGTTCCGCCTGCTGCGGGTGCTGGTGGCACATGCCAACAAGGTGTTGTCGCGCGAGCAACTGGTGTCGCTGAGCAGCGGCCGCAACTACGAATCACAGGACCGCGCCATCGATCTGCAGATCAGCCGCCTGCGGCAGAAGCTGACCGATGCCGGCGGCGCTGACGGGTTGATCAAGACCGTGCGCAACGAGGGCTATGTGTTCGCCAGTGCGGTGACCCTGGAATGAAGCGGCTGCGCCTGTTCCTGTCATCGATGGCCGGGCGGCTGTTCGTCATCCTGCTGGTCGGCATGATGGTGGCGGCGATAGGCGCGACGCTGCTGGCCGAGAGCCGTCGCCAGCAGGAGTTCGAGCGGCAGAACCTTGCCCGCATCGCCGATCGCCTGCAGGGCTTCGTCAATCTGCTGGACGGCAACCCGGAGCTGCGCAGCCGCCTGCTGGCCGTTGGCGGGCCCAATGTGCGGGAGGTCAAAGGCGAAGTCCGTACCGGGGACATTGATCAGGCGCTGATGGATGTGTTGGCCGCACGCGGTGGCGCACTTGCCGGTGCACAGGTACGTGCCAGCAGCTTCCGTGCCTGCATGCCGCCATTGCCGGAATTCCTGCCGCCGCCCGAACGCGGGCAGCGTCCCTCGCACCGGCGCGAGCGCGACCCGGCGTTCACTCCGCCACGTTGCCGGCTGGTTGAGTTGAAGCTCAGCGACGGCACGCCGCTGAGGTTGGCGCTGGAGTACCCGGCGATGGCACGGCGCTCGGCGTCGGCATTCGATCCGTGGTTCCTGTCGCTGATGGCGCTGGCGATCGGCCTGTTGGCTTATCTGGTTGCACGTATCGCCAGTTCGCCGCTGCAACGCTTGGCGACCCACGCCACCGAACTCGGCCATGACCTGCAGCGCGCACCGCTGCCGGTGTCCGGACCGCTGGAAGTGCAGCGCGCCGCCGAGGCGTTCAATGCCATGCAGCTGCGTCTGCAGCGGCATCTTGGCGAGCGCACGCAGATGCTGGCGGCGATCACCCATGATCTGCAGACGCCATCGACCCGGTTGCGGTTGCGTCTGGAGAACGTGCAGGACGAACAGCTGCGCGAGCGCCTGATTGGCGACCTCGCTGCGATGCAGGCCTTGATCCGTGAAGGTCTGGAGCTCGCGCGCAGCGCCGAGAGTGCCGAACAACGCGCGGCGCTGGATCTGGATTCACTGCTGGAAAGCGTGGTCGAGGACGCCGCTGAATCCGGTCACGAAGCGGTGCTGGAGCAAGGCAGCGGCGCCGTGTTGATGCTGCGCCCGCTGGCGATGCGGCGCTTGTTTTCCAATCTGGTCGACAACGCGGTGAAGTATGGTCGTGCCGCGCATGTAAGCGCACGCCGCGACGGGGCTGCCGTGGAGGTGCGGGTGCGCGACAGCGGGCCGGGCTTGGCCGAGGATGAGCTGGAAGCGGTGTTCACCCCATTCCTGCGCCTGGAGACCTCGCGCTCACGCGAAACCGGTGGTGCCGGCCTGGGCCTGACCATCGCCCGCGCACTGGCTGAGAAGGATGGTGCAAGCCTGGTCCTGCGCAACCACCCGCAAGGTGGCCTGGAAGCCATCGTTCGCTGGGAAGCACCGCAGTGGCCAGCCAACAGCCAAGACCGGTGATGTTTGTAGGAGCGGCGTAAGCCGCGAAGCCACAGACTTCACCGGAGCCACCACAAGCAAACCACCATCGGCCTATCAAGTGCAGAAAGCTGCGGCCGCAATCTGGCAGAACCCCAGCTTCGCGGCTGACGCCGCTCCTACAGAAGCGAGCGGGCCGAAATTGCTGGGCTTTGTAGGAGCGGCGTAAGCCGCGCAGCCACAGATCTTCCCGGCGCCACCACAGGCAAACCACCTTTGGCATCTCAAGCGCCGGAAGCCACAGCTGCAATCTGGCAGAACCCCAGCTTCGCGGCTGACGCCGCTCCTACAAACGCTGTCGCTGCAGCTTTGGGGGCATCAGCTCGACAATCCTTCACGCTGACAATCACACTCCAGCGAAAATCCCGGACGGGAGCCGGTTTTGGTTCCTGCAGAAACCCGGCGGTTTGCTAGTATCCCCAGATCAGCTTGGGGCACGAACGATGGCAGCAGGGAACAATCCGATCACCCGGTCGAGCGAGGGACTGCGCGCGCGGTGGGGCAGGGCGAATGTCTTTGCAGGTCTACGCCAGTCAGCGCTGTTGTTGATCGCAGCAGCTGCCACCGTACCCGCTTGCGCGCAAGGCGCTGCGAAGGCGTCTTTGCCAGCCCCGCAGGTGGCGGTATTGCCGCTCCCCGGCGTGCTCGCTGGCCTGTGCGTACTGTTGCTGCTGGTCGTGCTGTGGCTGGCGATTCAGCTCAAGCAGCAGCGCGGGCAAGCACTACAACTGGCTGCCCAGGAACAGGCGCGATCGGATCAGCTGCACCAGCAGAACGGCCGACTGGAAGCGGCGTTGCTGGAGAAAGCCGAGCTCGAGCACAAACTGCGCGAGCAGGCCGACGCATTCGAGCGACTGGCCAATGAAGATGATCTCAGTGGCCTGCCCAACCGCCGCGCATTCGATGACGTGCTGGCGCGTGACATGGCGGCAGCACGTCGTACTGGGCGCTCGCTGAGCCTGGTGGTGCTGAGCATCGATCACCTCAAGCAGATCAATGCCGAGTGGTCGCGTGCAGTCGGCGATCTGGTGCTGTGCGAAGTAGGCGATCTGATGCGCCGCAGCCTGCGTGCCTCGGACATGCCGGCACGGCTGGGCAACAAGGAATTCGCCGTGCTGCTTGCCGACACCGCGCTGCCCGAGGCTGAGATTGCCTGCCAGCGCCTGCAGCGTCTGTTTGGCCAGTACGCCGAGTGGGGCGGTCATGAGGCCGGTGACATCAAGGTCAGTTTCAGCGCTGGCGTTGTGCAGCTGGGCGAAGACGATCAGGCGCCGGTGCTGTTCTACCAGCGTGCCAAGAACGCACTGGCCCAGGCGAAGAAGGAAGGCCGCGCAAGAACCTGCGCGGCCTGAGCACGCTGCAGCTCAGCGGCTGGGCGCGGTCGGCCAAGCGTTGACGATCTTGCAGAACAGGCGTGCGGTCTGCTCGGTGTCATACACCGCGCTGTGCGCCTCGCTCGCGTCCCATTCAAAACCAGCCGCCTGCACCGAGCGGGCGAGCACGGTCTGGCCATAGGCCACGCCGGCCAAGGTCACCGTGTCGAACACGCTGAAAGGATGGAACGGGTTGCGCTTGTGGCCGCTGCGGGCGACGGTGGCATTGACGAAATTCAGGTCGAAGTGCGCGTTGTGGCCGACCAGGATCGCGCGCTGGCAGTTGTACTTCTTCATCGCCGCACGCACCGGCGCGAACACGTGCTCCAAGGCATCGCGCTCGGGCTTGGCCAGGCGGAACGGGTGGTCGAGCACGATGCCGGTGACTTCCAGCGATTTGGGGTCGATTTCGGTGCCTTCGGCCGGAATCACATGCGCGCTGGCGGTCTGGCCCGGGTAGAGCAGGCCGTTCTCGTCCATCTCCACCGGCACGGCGGCGATCTCGAGCAGGGCATGGCGATTACAGTCAAAGCCGCCTGTTTCCACGTCCACCACCACCGGCAGGAAGCCACGGAAGCGTTGCGCCATCGGCGTGAAAGCAGGGCGGGGGACCGAGGGTTCAGCAAATTCGTTCATCGCAATAGGGTAGCAGAGCGGGTCAAGTGGCCGTGTCAGCAAGGGGCGGTAAGCGCTGTGGGGCACCCGTAGTGCCGAGCCATGCTCGGCAGCGGCTTTACCGGTAGAGCCTCAGTCGAGCATGGCTCGGCTCTACAAGGGCATTCCCGGTAATGCCGAAAGCCAACCCCTCCCCAAGCTTCACCTATGCCTTCGGCGCAAGGGAGGGGGCCAAGCTGCCCAGCAGACAGCCCTTGTCCCGCAATTGCTGCAGCATCGCTGCGCCTGTGCTGATGAAAGCCTCATCAGCTTCCGTACCCGCTTCAACGGCCAACTCCCACAGCTGCTCAAGCCCACTGAGATCGGGAAGCTGCTCCAGCCTTTCCAACAAGCGGTACAGCATCGGCGAAAGCTCGGAGAACACGATGGCGCTATCAGCCTCGCGGCGCGCCAGCAGCAAAGTCGGCTGTAGCGACGGCTCATCGGGCTGATAATCCAGACCAATCCTATGCACCGGCCACTGGTAAGCCAGCGCCCGACACCGGGGCGAACAGACCGGGCTGCCGGTCAGCAGGTCACCATCAGGATCATGCGCAGGCGCCGGCTCATCATTGATCTTCAGCGCCAGCTCGATCCATTCGTAATGCGCCAGTTCCAGCAACCAAGGTGCTTGCGGATCGGCGGATCGATTGTCCAGAAAGGCAATGAACTCCTGACCGATCTCCGGGAACAGCGGTGTATGCGCACGGTGCTCGCGACAGAAATCGCGCACCAGTTGTTCCCAGCGTGACTCACCCACCGTACGCGTGATAACCGGGAAATTGGCGGCCAGCAGACTCTGGATATTGTTGAAGTACAGCTCGCGATACACCTGCATGCGCGTGTCATCGATACCAGCGGGAGCAGGCTGTTGCAACGGATCACGCAGGTGTGCGGCAAAGCGCATCTGTAGTTCGCGCAGGGACTCAGCCATGAGCGGCCTGCTGCAATTGACGGATACGCGTCAGTTCTTCCAGCAACTCGGGCAATGGCGGGAAGTTGAAGTCGCGCTCGAGCAGGGTGGGGCGCACGCCATGCATGGCGTAGGTGTCGGCCAGCAAGGCCCAGACATCGCCCTTGACCGGCATGCCATGGGTGTCGATCTTCAGATCTTCGGCTTCGTCGTGATGACCGGCTACGTGGTAGCTGACAATGCGCTGCGAGGGCAGCCGTGCCAGAAATGCGCGGGCGTCGTAGCCGTGGTTAATGGCATTTACATAGACGTTGTTCACGTCCAGCAGCAGGTCGCAATCGGCCTCGTCGAGCACCGCGTTGATGAACTCGGCCTCGTCCATGTCCGCCGCAGGTACAGCGTAGTAGGAGGCATTTTCCACGGCGATGCGACGGCCCAGTATGTCCTGGGTCTGGCGGATGCGCGCGGCAACATGGTGCACGGCTTCGGTGGTGAACGGCAGCGGCAGCAGCTCGTAGAGATGGCCGTCATCCGTGCACCAGCTCAGGTGCTCGCTGTACAGCGCGACCTGGTGCTGGTCGAGGAAGCGCCGCGTGCGTGCAAGGAATTCCACATCCAGCGGGGCGGGGCCACCCAGCGACAGTGACAGCCCATGGCAGCTGAGCGGGTGGCGCTGGGACAGTGCAAAGAGGGCTTCGCCCAAACTGCCGCCGACATCGATCCAGTTATCCGGAGCGCATTCGAGAAAATCGAATGCGCCAGCCGGTGCAGCCGCCAAGGCGTCCAGCAGCGAGCGCCGCAAGCCCAGGCCAGCGCTGGCCTGGGCGGGCAAGCGCTGGCTTGTTGCGTTGGGATCAGTGCTTACCGCCACACTTGCCCTCACCGCACTTGCCTTCGGCCTTTGCTTTGTCCGATGTGGCAGCCGCTTCGCCTTCAGCCTTGGTAGCGTCGGTCTTTGGCTTGTCCTTGTCGGCGCCGCACTTGCCTTCGCCGCACTTGCCTTCGCCGCATTTGCCTTCGGCCTTCTGCTTGGCGGCAGCGTCGGCGTTCTGTTCGGTAGCGGTAGTGGCCTGCGCTTCAGCGGTTGGCGGGGTCTGGACGCTGGCGCCGAGCGCGTAGCCCTGGGCCAGGTCGGTCATGGCAAAGGCAGGTGCCGCCATGCCGCCGAGCAGGGCAGCGCCGAGGGCGAGGGAGGCGGGCTTGCGGATGTCGATGGCCATTGGAGTGTCTCCGGTAGTGGTAGGGCCGGGGGGAGGCTGGAGCTTAGCAAGCGCTCGGTGCCAACGGCGTCACCTTGCCATCGTTGGAATGACAACGGGCCCGCTTGGGGCCCGTGTCGATTCAGCTGGCGATGGCGATCAACGATGACCGCTGACGATATCGATGATGAGCCCGGTGGCGACCGCGATCAGTACATAGCGGTCATCGACCTTGCGCCATTCGTTGCCACGGCCGGGCTTGTGCAGGCCGTGCCGGTTGTAATCGGCGACGCGGTTGCCGCGCTGGTTCTGCGCCAGGCGCTCGCCCTTGCGTGGAGCATGGTGCGCGCTGTTGTTGGACGCATGGCGCGCTCCGTTATGCGCGGCCGGCGCAGGAGTGCTGTTGCCGTGGCGTTGGGTGTGCGGTACAGACGCATGGGCCGACTTGTCGTGACGGCTGTCGTCACGGTCACGATCCTGCGTGGGGCCGGCAAAGGCGGCACCGGAGGCCAGCAGGGACAGGCTCAGCAGGGTGGCAGCGATACGCTTCATGGCAATTCCTCAGTGCGCGGCGGGAGTGCTGCGGACGAGTCCATGCTCGGAAAATTTGCGTGAATGCGTGATTAAAAATGCCAGTCGCGGTGTATCGCTTTGTACCGGTCTGTATCGGCCCGCCGCGACGAGGTGCGGCGGGCCGATATGGACAGGTGGCGTTGTGGCCGCTGCGTGTGTGCGCAGCGGCTTTGCAAGAATCGATCAGGCGTGATCGATGGTGCTGGTTTCGTCGTGCTTCTCGCGCGGCGGCAGCGGTGCGTCGCCGTGTACCAGGAACCACACGTTCTCGGCGATGTTGGTGGCGTGGTCGCCGATGCGTTCCAGGTTCTTGGCCATGAACAGCAGGTGCGTACACGGGGTGATGTTGCGCGGGTCTTCCATCATGTAGGTCAGCAGCTCGCGGAACAGCGCGGTGTACTGTGCATCCAGGCGCGCATCGTCGGCACGCAGCTTCAGCGCGGCTTCGGCATCGTTGTCGCGATAGGCTTCCATCGCGCGGCGTACCTGCTGCGCGGCGAGCCGGCCCAGTGCGCGGACGCCCTGGATCTGCGGCAGCGGCGGCACCGCTGCCAAGGCGATAGAGCGCTTGGCGACGTTGGCGGCATAGTCACCGATGCGCTCGATGTCGGCGGGGATGCGCAGGCCAGCGAGGATCTCGCGCAGGTCACGGGCCATCGGCCCACGCAGGGCCAGGCGCATCACGTCGTGGCTGATCTGCTGCTCGAGCTGGTCGATGGCTTCGTCGTTGGCGACGATGCGCTGCGCGGCCTTCTCGTCGCGGCGCTCGATCACGTCCAGCGCGGCCTCGAGCTGCGCAACGGACATTTCGCCCATGCGCACGATCTCGGTTACCAGTCGCTGCTGTTCTTCGTCATAGCTCTTGACGATGTGGTCGTTGGGAAGATTCATGGAATGCTCGCTGGAGACGGTTCGGGTGGGACTGCATTCGTTCGGTAGCTGCGTTGCCATCCATGGCGTACATCTGGCTTCGGAGTGCGGCCCGGCCATCCTTGGCCAGGCGTCCAGCGGGCGGCGGACCCTTGCACGGTCCGCCTGCGCCAGCCTCAGCCGAAGCGACCGGTGATGTAATCCTCGGTCTGCTGCTTGGAGGGGTTGGAGAAGATGGTTTCGGTGCGGTCGTGTTCGATCAGGTCGCCCAGGTACATGAAGGCGGTGTAGTCGGACACGCGCGCGGCCTGCTGCATGTTGTGGGTGACGATGGCGATGGTGTAATCGTTCTTCAGCTCTTCGACCAGTTGCTCGATGCGGCTGGTGGAGATCGGGTCCAGCGCCGAGGTCGGCTCATCGAGCAGCAGCACGTCCGGGCGCAGCGCCACGGCGCGGGCGATGCACAGACGCTGCTGCTGGCCACCGGACAGGCCCAGCGCGCTCTGGTTGAGCTTGTCCTTCACTTCGTCCCACAGCGCGCCCTGGCGCAGCGCCTGCTCGACGCGCACGGCCATGTCGGCCTTGGACAGCTTCTCGTGGTGGCGGATGCCATAGGCGACGTTCTCGAAGATGGTCATCGGGAACGGCACCGGCTTCTGGAACACCATGCCCACCTTGGAACGCAGGCGGTTCATCGGGTACTTGGGCGAGAGGATGTTCTCGCCGTCCAGCAGCACTTCACCGCGCGCTTCCAGTTTGGGGTACAGCGCGTAGATGCGGTTGAAGATGCGCAGCAGGGTGGACTTGCCGCAGCCGGAGGGGCCGATCAGCGCGGTGACGCGCTTTTCCGGGATCTCCAGGTTGATGCTCTTCAGCGCGTGGAACTTGTCGTAGTAGAAGTCCAGGCCGCGTGCAGCCAGCTTGACCGGCGCAGGCGCGTGCAGCGACTGGTTGGCGGCGGGCACGGAGATGCGCTGCATCGGTACGGCGTTGCTGAGGTCGTTCATGGGAAGGTCCATGGCAGTCAATCGTTTAAGTTCAGTCGTTCGAGATGCGGTTGCGCAGCAGCAGGCCACGCGCGGAGAGGCTGACCAGCAGGACGAATACGGTCAGCACCAGGGCACCTGCCCAGGCCAGCACCTGCCAGGATTCGTAGGGGCTGCCGGCGAACTGGTTCATCACCACCGGTACCGATGCCATCGGCTGCATCACATTGCTGTTCCAGTACTGGTTGCCGAAGGCAGTGAACAGCAGCGGTGCGGTTTCGCCGGAGATGCGGGCCAAGGCCAGCAGGATGCCGGTGACGATGCCGGCCATGGCGCTGCGGTACAGCACCTGCATGATGACCTTCCACTGCGGCACGCCCAGTGCCAATGCGGCTTCGCGCATCTGCACCGGTACCAGACGCAGCATTTCGTCGGTGGTGCGGATCACCACCGGCAGCACGATGAAGGCCAGCGACAAGGCGCCTGCGAAGGCCGAGAACTGACCGCCGGTCTGCATCACATACAGCGTGTAGACGAACAGGCCCAGCACGATCGATGGCGCCGACAGCAGGATGTCGTTGACGAAGCGAACCACGGTGCCGGCCTTGCGGGCATTGCCGTACTCGGCCAGCCAGGTACCGGCGGCCACGCCCAGCGGCGTGCCGATGCCGATTGCCATCGCACACATCACCGCGCTGCCGAAGAAGGCGTTGAGCAGGCCGCCTTCCTGCATTGGCGGCGGTGTCATCTTGGTGAACAGGTTGATGTTGATGCCGGGCAGGCCCTTGGACAGCAGTGTCCACAGGATCCAACCGAGGAAGAACAGGCCGAACAAGGCGGTCGCGCAGCCCATGAACAGGGCAAGGAGATTGACGACGCGGCGGCGCAGGTACAGCGAATCAGCGGAAGCGGACATCAGTTGCCCTCCTTGCGGGACAGTCGCATCAGCATCAGGCGGGCCAGCGCCAGCACCACGAAGGTGACGATGAACAGTACGAAGCCGAGCAGCAGCAGCGCCGAGCGGTAGGTTTCAGTGGCTTCGCCGAAATCGTTGGCGATCAAAGCGGCGATGGTAGTACCCGGCTCAAGCAGCGAAGGAGTCAGACGCACGCTGTTGCCGATCACGAAGGCGACCGCCATTGTTTCGCCGAGCGCACGGCCGAGGCCAAGGAACACGCCGCCGATGACAGCAGAGCGGGTGTAAGGCAGCACGATGTCCCAGCTCACTTCCCACTTGGTCGAACCCAGCGCGTAGGCCGATTCCTTCAGGCGGGTGGGAACGGTGAGGAAGACTTCACGCATCACCGAGGAGATGAAGGGGATGACCATGATCGCCAGCACAAAGCCGGCGGTGAGCATGCCGATGCCCAGTGGTGGGCCGCGGAACAAGGCACCGATCACCGGCAGTGGGCCGATGTGATCATTGAGGAACGGGGTGACGTACTCGGTCATCACCGGCACCAGCACGAACAGGCCCCACATGCCGTAGATGATGGACGGAATGCCGGCCAGCAGCTCGATGGCGGTGCCGACCGGGCCACGTAGCCAGCGCGGTGCCACTTCGGTCAGGAAGAAGGCGATGCCGAAACTCACCGGCACCGCGATCAACATCGCGATCAGTGCGGTGACGATGGTGCCGTAGATCGGTGCCAGTGCACCGAACTTGTTCTCGACCGGATTCCACTCGGAGGAGTAGAAGAAGCTCAGGCCCTGCTCCTGCAGCGCGTGGCGGCCGCCCCAGAGCATGGACAGTGCGGCGCCGGCCAGGGCGACCAGGACGAAGACGACGGTGGCGACCAGGAACCAGCGGAAAAGACGCTCGTTGCGGGCGTCACGCAGGTCGCGCGAAGTGGGCGAAGAAGCTAGGGACGGTGCAATGGCATTCATGGCAGCGGCAGGGGCCCAGGAGGATGCGGTGGTGTTTCTGTTCCCGAGGTCGGGGAATTCAATTCTTCGAGGTCGTGACCCCCGCCTGCGCGGGGATGACGGTATGACAGAGGCGGGTGCACCTGCGATGCGCCCGCCTCACTACGTCACTTGAACTCGGCAGCCCAGTACGCTTCGATCTGGGTGACCAGCTCGGCCGGCAGCGGCACGTAGTGCAGCTCGTTGGCCTGGGCCTGGCCATTCTCGAAGGCCCATTTGAAGAACGCGCGGGTATCGGCGCTGCGCTTGGCATCCTTCGGCTGCTTGTGCATCAGCATGAAGTTGGTGGCAGTGATCGGCCATGCATTGGCGCCCGGTGCGTTGGTGATCACCAGGTTGAAGTCCTTGGCGTTGGCCCAGTCGGCGCTGGCAGCAGCGGCGGCAAAGGTCTCGGCGGTCGGCTGTACCCAGCTGCCAGCGGCGTTCTGCATCGAGGCATACGGCATGTTGTTCTGCAGTGCGTAGGCCAATTCGACGTAACCGACCGAGCCCTTGATCTGCTGCACGTAGGAGGCAACGCCTTCGTTGCCCTTGCCACCGACGCCGTCCGGCCACTGCACCGAGGTGCCTTCGCCAACCTTGTCCTTCCACTCGCCGCTGACCTTGGACAGGTAGTTGGAGAAGTTGAAGGTGGTGCCCGAACCGTCCGAACGGTGCACCAAGGTGATCTTGGTATCCGGCAGGGTCACGCCCGGGTTGGCATCGGCGATTGCCTTGTCGTTCCAGGTCTTGATCTTGCCCAGGAATATGTCAGCCAGCAGGGTGCCGCTCAGGCGCAGCTGGCCCGGCTGCAGGCCTTCCAGGTTGACCACCGGCACCACGCCGCCGATTGCCGACGGGAACTGGCCCAGGCCAGCCTGTGCCAGTTCTTCAGTGGAGAGCGGCTTGTCGGAGGAGCCGAAGTCGACCGTGCCGGCCTTGATCTGGGCGATACCGCCGCCCGAGCCGATCGACTGGTAATTGATCTTGGCGCCGGTGGCGGTGTTGTAGTCGGCCGACCATTTGGACACCAGCGGGAAGATGAACGATGCGCCGGCGCCGGAGATCTCGACGGCGACCTTGTCACCGGCGGCTGCCGCGGAGGCACCAGCAGCGTCGGGGCCGGAAGCGGCCTGGTTGCCCTTGTCACCACAGGCCGACAGGCCCAGGGCGATGGCCAGCGAAAGGGCGGCAAGACCGGTCGTGTGCAGCTTCATGCGTCACTCCATAGTGGGGTAATTGCCGACGGTGTCGGCGGATGCGGCTATGAAATGATGTTTTTGTTACAGCCTGATTACATCGTGAAAAAAATCTGAAAAAGCTCACAGAATCAATGGCAACGGCACGGAGCCTGCATGGTATTTGGCCGGATCCAAGGGGCCTTCCCCGGCAATCTCCGACCGTAGTGCCGAGCCATGCTCGGCAAGTGGCTTTCCCGGTAAAGCTTCAGCCGAGCATGGCTCGGCTCTACAAAGGGGGCGGTCCCGGCAGTGTCCGACTGTAGTGCCGAGCCATGCTCGGCAAGGGGCTTTACCGGTGGAGCCTCAGCCGAGCATGGCTCGGCTCTACTGGGCTTTCGGGATTTTGAGCTTCGCGGCTTACACCGCTCCCACAAAAGTCAAAAAAAAGCGCGGATCACGTGATCCGCGCTTGAGACGGCGAGGGAGAGGGACTCGCCGGCTCTTTACTCAGTAACGCAGGTTCTGCTGCCAGTAGGTTTCGATCTGGCGGACCAGCGGATCCGGCAGCGGCACGTAGTCGAGCTGACGGGCCTGCGCGTCACCGTTGGCGTAGATCCAGCGGAAGTACTCAACCGCGGCCTTGGCACCTGCAGCACTCTTCGGCTGCTTGCGCATCAGGATGAAGTTGGTGGCGGTGATCGGCCATGCCTGCTCACCCGGGGCGTTGGTCATCACCAGGTAGAAATCACGTGCGTTGGCCCAATCGGCGCTGGCGGCTGCGGCCGAGAAGGTCTCGTCACGCGGCTGCACGAAGTTGCCGGCGGCGTTCTTCATGCGCGAGAAGGTCAGGCGGTTCTGCAGGGCGTAGGAAAACTCGACATAACCGATCGAGCCACGGATCTGCTTGACGTAGGCGGCCACGCCTTCGTTGCCCTTGCCGCCGATACCGACCGGCCACTGGACGCTGGTGCCTTCACCGACGGTGGTTTTCCAGTCGGCGTTGACCTTGGACAGGAAGTTGACGAAGTTGAAGGTGGTGCCCGAGCCATCGGAACGGTGCACGACGGTAATCTTGGTGTCCGGCAGGGTCAGGCCGGTATTGAGCGCGGCGATGGCCGGGTCATTCCACTTGGTGATCTTGCCCAGGAAGATGTTGGCCAGGGTCGGGCCATCCAGCTTCATCGCACCGGCTTCCACGCCCGGCACGTTGAGTACCGGCACCACGCCGCCGATCACCGACGGGAACTGCACCAGGCCGGCCGAGGCGAGTTCTTCCGGCTTCAGCGGGGCATCGGACGAGCCGAAATCAACGGTATTGGCCTTGATCTGGGCAATACCGCCGCCCGAGCCGATCGACTGGTAGTTGACGCGGTTGCTGGTGGCGGCGCTGTAATCGGCCGACCACTTGGACATCACCGGGTAGATGAAGGAAGCGCCAGCGCCGGTAACATCGGCAGCATTGGCGGCGAACACGGACGACGCTGCAAGGATGGCTACAGCGGCGCGCGATTTGATGGCGTGGATCACGAATGGCTCCTGGGAGTTGATGTGCGGTGGTTTCCGCCCCGGCGCCTATTCCATAACCATTTGATGACAGCGCAGCGTCTGTCATATGACGCACATATGACAGTGACGCATGTGATCAGAATGCCGCTTCAACCTCGCTGGGCAGCGGGTAGCTGCGGCCCTTTGGTAGCAGCTTGAAGCTACGCACCGGCTGATCTTCGCGGGCTTCCACGCAGTCACCTTTGGTATCTTCGTGGTTCACGGTTGAACTGCCGCGTTCACGGATTGTCAGCATTGCCCAGCCTTGCGCCGGGGAGGGGCCAACTTCCAACGTGCGCTTTGTTTCATGGAATTCACCGGCGCAGCGGGTGTCCCACTCACCGCCGCTGCTGGACACCACGATCTGCCCGGTAATTGCTTCCAGTATGTTGCCGCTGAACACCAGCAGCTGCAGGCGGGTTTCGCTGAACGGGTTGGGCTGCGAGGAGTTGCTGCGTGAGCTGCGCACGCCGAACGCGCGCACGCCGGGCGAGAGGTTGTAACGCGCGGTATCCAGACCAACGCTGTCGACATGGATGGCATCGCTGCTCATCACGTCAGGCAGGCGGAGTGATGCGCGTGAGCGCAGGCTAGCGCTGTCAACCACCAGTACATCCAGGTCGCCCGACTGGGAGTCACCATTGGGTCCCTCCGGGCCCAGAAACGGCACCGCAATCAGCGTAAGTGAGGTATCGGCGGGCCATACCCGGCAGGCGCCGCGCTCGGCATCGATGGCCCAGCCAGGACGGTCGGGCAGTGCGTTGCCATCGCGTTGCTGGTAGGCCTGGGTGATGCGCGCAGCGGCGTCATCACCGCAGCCCTGGGCGAAGGCTGTGAAAGGCAGGGAAAACAGCAGTGCAAGCAAGCAGGTGCGCATGGATCCGTCCGGTTGGAGTGCCCCCGGAGTTGGTTGTGGGAGCTGCGTAAGCTGCGAAGCTTACACAGCTTCAGCAAGCGCAGCTGCGCCCGCCGTTGTAGGAGCGGCGTGAGCCGCGAAGCTGACAGACCTTCAGATTGCGGCAACTGCTTGCGCGCAAACCTTATCGGCTTCGCGGCTTACGCCGCTCCTACAAAATCACAATCGCCGAAACGACGAACGCCCCTTGCGGGGCGTTCGTGGTGTTGCATGCAGCCAATGCTTACCAGAAGAACTGCAGGCGCGCTTCGAGGATGTCCGGTTTGTCGCTGACGAACTTCTTGTCCTTGGCGACGTATTTGTTGCTGTCGACCATCACGTAGTTCAGCGAGGCCTTGAAGTTGGAGCGCCAGTACCAATTGGCGCCCACGGTCCAGATGTCCATCTTGCCGCCGAGCACGCCGTCCACCAGCGGGGTACCGCCGACCACGGCCGGCGCCTTCAGGCCGCCGTCGTTCAGATCGATATGGTCGAAGCGTGCGCCCAGCTGCCACATGCCACGGCCCGGCTCATCCGGCAGGCCCAGGCTCGGGGTGCCACCCTTGTAACCCCAGGTCTCACCGGTCACGTTCCACACGCCGCTGATGTAGTAACCGTCGGTGCTGTAGTTGTCGTGGTCGTAACGCTTGGCCTTGGAGCTGTAGTACTCGCCCTGGGCCTTGAACGGGCCGCGCACATACATGGCTTCGGCGCCGATGGTGCTCAGGCGGTCGGTGTCCTTCAGGTCGCCGCTGTCGACCAGGCGCACGGTGGCCAGATCGGCGTTCGGACGTGCGCGCAGGCGCAGCAGGTCGGCGTCGGTGTCGTAGTCGACGTAGCTCAGGCCCAGGTGCAGGATGTTGCCCTTCTCGTTGATCGGGGCGAAGGTGCCGCGCACGCCGTAGCCACTGCCGTGGGCCAGGTCACGAGTCAGCTCACGGCCGAAGGCCGACGCGGTGACCGACCAGTTGGCATCGCCAACGCCGTAGCCAACGCCGAGGCGGCGGGCAACTGCGTAGGTGTTGGTGACCGTGGCCTTGGAGATGAAGTCGTTGTTCTTGGTGCTGGACAGTTCTTCCAGGCTGTTCGGCTGCTTGTACTGGCCGGCCTGCAGGAAGTGGTTGCTGTTGCCGCCCAGCTTGTACTTGACGTTGGTGTCCAGGAACTTGTCAGCCTTGGCGTCATAACCGACCACCCACTCGATGTTGCCCGGGCCCTTGCCCTTCAGCACCAGCTCGGCGCGGCGCAGTTCGAACTCGCTGTCCTTGCCGTTCTTGGCAACGCCGTTCAAGTCGGCCTTGTCATTGCTGAACCAGTTGCCGTCAGCCTGGACCAGGCCTTCGAAGGTGATTTCGGAACCGCCAATAACGTCGATGGCGACTTCAGCGTGTGCAGCCGGCGCGAACAGTGCAGCAGCCACGGCCGCAGTGAGGAGTTGGCGATGCAGTTTCATTGGGTGGGTAGCCTTGCAGGCAGTTGGAGGTTGCTGCGAAGGCTAGGGCGTAAAGATTGCGTAAATGTGACAGTTCGGCGACCAGCTTTGGCCCCGGGACACAAGGGCCTGCGTATTTGGCCTATTGGCTGTTACGGGAAAGTGTCGTGCAGATGGCAACCGCCGACGCTCAGGCAGCATCAGCGGTCTTGTCCTTGAAGTGGCAGAGGTCGCGGATCACGCATTGCGGACAATCCGGCTTGCGCGCCTTGCAGACATAGCGCCCATGCAGGATCAGCCAGTGGTGCGCATCCTGCAGAAATTCTTCCGGAATCACCTTCATCAGGCCATCCTCGACCACCCGCACATCTTTGCCCGGGGCCAGCCCTGTGCGGTTGGAGACGCGGAAAATATGCGTGTCCACCGCCATCGTCGGTTGGCCAAAAGCAGTGTTGAGCACCACGTTGGCGGTCTTGCGGCCAACCCCAGGCAGGGCTTCCAGCGCGGCACGTTCGGCCGGTACTTGGCCGCCGTATTTTTCGACCAGGATCGCGCAGGCGGCAATCACGTTCTTGGCCTTGGCGTTGAACAGGCCGATGGTGGCGATGTAAGGCTTCAGTCCTTCTTCGCCCAAGGCAAGAATGGCTTGGGCGGTATTGGCCACCGGGAACAGCTTGCGGGTTGCCTTGTTGACGCCCACATCGGTGGCCTGTGCCGACAAGGTCACTGCCACCAGCAGCTCGAACGGCGTGCTGTATTCAAGCTCGGTGGTCGGATGCGGATTGAGCTCGCGCAGGCGGGTGAACATCTCCCGCACTTCGGCGGCAGTCATGCGCTTGCTGCCGCGGGCCGAACTGGTCTTCGGCGTTGCAGCTTTCTTTGCCGCCGCGGTTTTCACCGCGATTTTCTTTGCGCCGATTTTCTTCGCGGCTGCCGTGTTTACCGTCGTTTTCTTCACAGCTACTGACTTCATGTTGCGGAACTTCCTGCCGCCCGCGCCTTGGCCCGGGCCAGGATGGCCGCCGCCGCGGAGGGCAGGGCGGGCTTGCTGTCCGCTACCGGCGGCGGCGCGCGACGCGCCTGACGCTCGGCATCACGGCGTTCAAGCCGTGCGGCACGGGCACGATGGCGCTCACGTGCGGCCCAGGCGGCGTCCAGCTGCTGCTGTGCCTGCTGCAGTTGTTGCGGCAGGTCAGGGTGCGCAGGATCCAACAGCGTGTCGCCGGGCTGCGGTTGGTAGTCCATCAGCCCGGCGCGCAGTGCCGCATCCAGATCATCATCCAGTACGAACTGCAGCAGTTGGCGGGGTGTGGCGCTTGCTGTGGACATGGACAACTCAGCGATTCTTGAATTCCGGCTTGCGGCGTTCCAGGAAGGCGCTGGTGCCTTCGCGCATGTCATCGGTGGAGAACACCAGGCCGAACTGCGCGCTTTCGTATTCCAGTCCTTCCTCGATAGCGCACTCACCACCGACGTTGATCGCGTCGAGGATGCCGCGCAGGGCCAGTGGCGCGGCATTGGCCAGCTGCTCGGCCAGCTTGCTGGTCTCCGCTTCCAGCTCGGCGGCTGGCACCACGCGGTTGACCAGGCCCAGTTGCTGGGCGCGCTCGGCGCTGATCGGTGCACCGAGCAGGCAAAGTTCCAGCGCCGCCGCACGGCCAGCCAGGCGCAGCAGACGCTGGGTGCCGCCGAAACCCGGTACCAGACCCAGATTGATCTCCGGCTGGCCGACCTTGGCGCTGTCGGCGGCGATGCGCAGGTGGCAGGCCATGGCCAGCTCCATGCCGCCACCCAGTGCGAAACCGTTCACCATTGCGATGACCGGCTTGTTCAGGCGCTCGATACGGCGCATCAGGCGTTGCCCGACCAGCGAGAAATCGCGGCCCTGAACCGGGGTCAGCGTATTCATTTCGGCGATGTCCGCACCTGCAACGAAGGCTTTGCTGCCTGCGCCGGTCAGGATTACGACTCTTACGTCCTCGGCCAATGCCGCCTCGACAAAGGCGGCATCCAGCGTTTCCAGAGTCAGCCGGTTGAGTGCGTTGAGCTTTTCCGGACGCTGCACGGTGATGGTGCGGACGCCTGCATGGGTGCTGATCGAAACCGGTGACTCGGACATAGGGGGAAAAGCCTCGAAACGTTAAAAAAAAGTAATGAATTGAACTCTTTCAACCGAAGGCGGTCATAGGTGAGCGTCGTCAGTGGCGGACAGCCTTTGTGACGGCTATCCTAACCCGTCGCCTCAGGCGGCATGCTTGCCTTGAGACACCATTCCTGGAGAACTGTTTGATGAAGTTGCGTTCTATTGCGGTCGCCGTGGCCGCCCTGGCCGTCACCGGCACCGCTTTCGCCCAGGACATCGCGTCCGAGAAGGGCAAGCTGAGCTATTACTTCGGCTATGACTACGGTAACAACCTGGCCGAGCTCACTGGTCGTGGCGAGCAGCTGGACATCGCTTCGGTGGTGAAGGGCCTGCAGGATGCCTACGCCAAGAAGCAGCCGGCGATCACCGCCGATCAGCTGAAGCCGGCCGTTGAAGCATTCCAGCGTCGTGAGCAGGGCCGTGCCCAGGCTGCCAAGGCCGAATACGACAAGGCTGCTGCCGAAAACAAGACCCGCAGTGACCAGTTCATTGCCGCCAACAAGGCCAAGGCCGGCGTGCAGACCCTGGCCAGCGGCGTGCAGTACCGCGTGATCGAAGCCGGTGCCGGCGCCAAGCCGACCCAGGCCAGCACGGTTGCCCTGGAAGTTGCCGGTCCGTTCCCGTACGGCCAGCGCCCGACCGAAGCTCGTCCGGCACAGTCGATTCCGTCGATCAAGCTGAGCGAAGTCGAGATGGCCGCCATGCGTGAAACCCTGCTGCAGATGCCGTCGGGCGCCAAGTGGGAAGTGACCCTGCCGCCGGACAAGGCCTACGGTGCCGATCCGCGTACCCCGTTCCCGCCGAACGTGGCTGTGCAGTTCGAAATCAAGCTGGTCAGCGTCAAGTAATAGCGACCCAGTGATGCAATGGAAGCGCCGGTGGCAACACCGGCGCTTTCTTTTTGCCTGCAAGCGCATGCAGTGCCGAGCCACGCTCGGCAGGGGCTTTCCCGGTGACACCAGCAGTTGCGCTTCATCAACGATCAGCCCAGTGCAGGCGCGCAACTGGCCAAGGCCGCAGTAGCCGACCATCGCAGGCTGGGTTGTTGCAGGCCAGGTAACCGTCAGTGCCGTGCAAGAAAAGAAGAGCCGGCGCCATCAAGGCGTCGGCTCTTTGTTCACTATCCAGTGCTGTTTCTGGACGAGCTGCTGGTTTCGCTTGTAGAGCCTCCGCCGAGGATGGCTCGGCACTACAGGCAATCTCTGCTCGACTGGATTTACGGCGTAGTCACCTTGGCAGCGCATGTGCGGATGCCGGCCTGCTCAACCGTGCTGATCAGATTCACGGCTTTCAGCGAGGCGGCGGTGTCGTTCATGCAACGCAGGTAGAGCGCTCGGTTGCCGTTGGCTGTGGTGCGGCACAGGCGATCCTGTGCCTGCACATTGGCACCGGCGATCAAGCCCGGGTTCTTGAACAGTTTTACCCCCGTATCGCAGCTGCCGATGCGTGCAGTGCCGGCATTCAGTTCCCAGCCCTCATCGACAAACGCCGCCAAGGTGAGGTCGACCATGCGGCCGGCGTCGGTATTGGGGCTGTTGGCCGGCTCCATCAATGCATCGGGGATCAACACACTTTCAAAGTGTGAGAACGTCGAACCGCTGGCAACCACCGCTGGTGCGTACAGCAGCGGACGCCCACTGGCATCGGCGCCGGCATAACGTCCGGCAACTTCTCCCAATGCCGCAGTCAGCGCTGTGCCTGCCTGTGCCGCTGCCTTGATCAGATTGGCATCGGCGAGGTTGACGCTCAGGGTCGGGATGGTCGCATTGACGCTGGGGTCTTCCGCCATGCCTGGTGCGGTACCCGGATCACCGGAGCTGGCGACATTGCCGATGATTGCCGCGACTGCGCCTGCTGCCTGGGCGTTGGCTGCCTTGATCTCGAACGCGCATCCGCCGCGGTTGATATAGGCCACTTTGCCATTGAGGCTGCCGGCAGGAATTGCTTCGCAGGCATCAGCGGTGTCGGCACCGGTGCCATCGTTGGCAATGGCGACCGCGCCGGCGAAGTTGGCCGGTGTGGCCGGAGGGCCGAACGATGCGGTTCCAAAGAACTGCGTGACCACGCTGCTGCCGTTGACCGACAGCACGACGGCAGGGTCCAGCCACAGTGGTGTCTGTGCTCTGGTGGTTGTGCCATTCCAGGCTGGCGCACCACGGGTCTTGATCGATGTGGCGCGCAACGCGTTGGTCATGCTGGCTTCGGTGAAGCGTTTGCCGGACAGGTTGTCGTAGGCGTTCTCGGTGTAGACGTCCGAGTAGCCGTAGTACTGCGGAATACCGATGCGTTCGCCCAGTCGCCCGGTGGTGTAGCCGACGAAGCCGGAGAAGCCCAGGCCATGGCCGATTTCATGCATCACCACGTCGAGGAAGCTGACCCGGTTGTCGGGTGCCTTGCCGTCCAGCCCGTAATACCAGCCCGAACCGGTCATGCACGGCGTGCCGTCCGGATTGCTGCCGCCGAGATTGTTGTTGAAGCGACTGGTGATGTCGGTGCCGGCGCTGCTGATGGTGATGCGGCTGCCATTGAGGGCGTTGGCCAAGGGGGCGTGGTAGATCATGCCCAGTTCGGTCCCGGTCGGTGGCGTAGTTGCGATCCATGATGCGCCGGCCGAGCCCAAGGTGCCGCCGGTAGCGGTACAGGTCAGGTCCTGGAAACTGGCACCGACTAAGGTCTCCACATCGCTCTGCAGTACCGCCCCCCATAGGTCGGCGGCAAATTGATAGACGATGCGGCGTTGCTCACCCACCGTCTTGCCGGGATTACCGCCTTCCGGTGCACGCAGGGTGGGGTCGTTGAGTCCTTTGCCAGCAGGGTCCTGGTTGATTGGGGTGATGATGGCGGCGTGCGCAGGCGCGCTGAGCAGGCAAGTGCCAATGACGGCCGAAAGCAGCAAGGTCTTCATTCGGACACCTCCTGTTTGCCGTAGGAGAGCGGGTCGCCGTTCTCCAGGATCCGCACTTCGCCGGTGGCAGTGCGTTCGATGCTCAAGGAATTCAGCGCGGACAGTGGTAGGTCAGCCGTGCTCATGCCGTTGCTCTGCAGGCGGACGGTTTTGGCGGCATCGGTGCCGGTTTGCGGAATGCGTGCCCAGGCGGCATTGGTGCCGGCGGCGCTGCGGCTTGCCGAGGGCATTGCGTTGGCCCTGTCGGAAAGTGCTCGGATCTCGGTATCGGTGAGTTTGCGCAGCTTGCCGGTCTTGGCATCGATGCCGGCGACCATGCCGCTTTCGGTAGGGGTACTTGGGTTGCCGTCCGTTGGCGGCTCATGGGCCTGTACTGAAAGGCTGGCCGACAGTGCCAGCGCCGATAACAACAAGGAGGGTTTTGCCATTCTCATTTCCGAGCTCCGCTTACAGAGTGAAAAGCGATAAGGCTCCATCCATATGCGTGCGAGGCAGGTGTCCAACAGCCACGCTGATCGAACGCGCGTCACGCGCATTGGATGGTTCGTGTTCCCCCTGCCGGCAACTGGAGTGTGCCCGGAGATGAACCGCTGCTCAACCATAGTTTGATAGGGGTCACATAATGAATGGGCTTAAGCATTGTCTGGACTTGCTGAATTGGCTTGGGTGTTGTCCCTGGTTCGTCATCCGGACTGGGCAGATCCCTTGCCGACACGGGTGGATAACTGGTCCGGAAGTGCGCCTCGCGTTACGCTAGCGTGATGTCGGAATTGATGGATGCACCTGCTCGTGTCATCTCCAGCCCCTGTATTGGCATCTGCGCGCTTGATGAGCAGGGCTTCTGCCGTGGTTGCTGGCGCAATGGCGCCGAGATCGGTGCCTGGATGCGCATGAGCGAGGACGAGCGGCGGCGGGTGATGACACATGAGCTGCCAAGGCGCGCACGCCACGCGCAGGCGTTTGCCGAGCAACTGCGGGGCCTTGATCGGCTGCAGCAGGCCTTGATGCCACTGACTCAGACGCCAACAGGGCCGGGCTGGAACCGCTCGGAGCTGGAGGATCTATTGCCGCCCGGGCCGCCGGTGGAAGCGGCGGTATTGGCGGGCCTGGTGCCGCGCGCGCAGGGCACGCAGGTGATCTTGACCCGTCGTACCGAAGCGCTGCGCAACCATGGTGGGCAAGTCGGGTTTCCCGGTGGCCGCATCGAAACCCTCGATCGCAATCCGCTGGCGGCTGCGCTGCGCGAGAGCGACGAAGAAATCGCCTTGCCGCGCAACCAGGTATTGGCCCTGGGTTACCTGGACCCCTTCATCACCATCACTGGCTTCCGGGTGACGCCGGTGGTCGCGGTTGTGGACCCGGCGTTCATCGCACGTCCCGAACCCGGTGAAGTGGCCGAGGTGTTCGAGGTGCCACTGGATTACCTGATGGACCCGGCCAATCTGCGCCAGGTGGATATCGAGCATGGCGGGCGTATCCGTCATGTCATGGAGTACAGCTGGCCCGGGCAGCGCATCTGGGGCGCGACCGCAGCCATCCTTTACAACCTTCGTCGTCGTTTGGAGCAGGTGGCATGAGCCAGGTTGGCGTTTCGTGGACTACGCTGGTGGACGTAGCGGACCTGGCCGATGCCTTGGCGCAGCCCGAGTTGCGCGTGGTCGATGCCCGCGCCACCGCCAGCACCGCGGTGCGGGTGATGGATGCGCGTTATTCATTGGCGGACAAGCAGGCAGGTGCCGCTGGCTATGCGGCCGCACATATTCCCGGTGCGCTCCATGCGGATCTGGAGAAGGATCTGTCGGACATGCGCAAGCAGGGGCATGGCCGACACCCGTTGCCGGACAGTGACGTGTTTGCAGCGCGTCTGGGACACTGGAGTATTGCGCCCGATACCCAGGTGGTGGTCTACGATGCGGCCGATGGCAGCATGGCGGCGGCGCGCCTGTGGTGGCTGCTGCGTCTGATCGGCCATCGCAAGGTCGCCGTGCTTGATGGCGGTCTGGCCGCTTGGCAGGCGGCAGGGCACGCGGCTGATGCGGCCCCGGTTGTGGTGGCTGCATTGCCAGCCTATCCCGGCCAGTTCGACATGACCCAGGTTGTCAGTGTCGATGAGGTGCAGTCGCGCTTGGCGCAGACGCCAGCATGGTTGCTGGACGCGCGTGCAGGTGAACGCTACCGCGGCGAAGTCGAGCCCCTGGACCGCGTAGCGGGGCATGTACCCGGCGCGCTGAACCGACCGTTCGGCATGAATCTGCGTGATGGTCGTTTCCGTCCGGCGCAGGAACTGCGTGCCGAGTTGGAGCCGCTGTTGTCCGGGCAGGCGCCGGCGCAGGTGGCGGTGATGTGTGGTTCGGGTGTCACCGCCTGTCATCTGGCCTTGGCGTTTGCACATGCGGGTTTGCCTGGGCTGCGTGTATTCAGTGATTCCTGGAGTGGTTGGTCCAGCGATGCAGGCCGGCCAGTCGCCACACGTTGAGTGATCAGTACGCCGCGAGTGGGCGCGGTGCCGATGGGTATGAATGCTTCGGGGGAAGCGTGCGTTCATTGAAATGGCTAGGCGTGGTGCTGGTGATGGTGGTTCTTGGTGCATGCAATGCGCCAGGCAACGGCTTGTCCGGCGATGCGGCGCGTCAGTATCTGCGCGAGGTTGAACAGTGGCGGACGCAGCGTCTGGCGCAACTGCGCGCGCCCGAGGGTTGGCTCAGCTATACCGGCTCGGGGCGGCTCAAGGCCGGTGCTTACCGGGTGGGCAGTGCCGAGGCCAATGATGTGGTGTTGCCCAGTGGCCCCGCAGATCTCGGTTTCCTGCAGGTGGACCGAGACGGTGAGGCCATCTTCACCGCAGGTAGTCGCGCGGGTGCCCGGATCAACGGTCAGCCGTTGGAGCGGGCGATTCTTGTCCCCGGTGTGGCCCATATGAACGAGGCCAGCCGCGTTCAAGTGGGTGATTCGGAGTTCTATCTGGTGCGCACCGGCAGCATCCTGGGGTGGCGTTATCGCGACCCGCAATCGCCGCGACGGCTGGAGTTCACCGCTATCGAACACTTCCCGGTCGACCCGAAATGGAACATCAGGGCGCAATGGCGGCCGTTTCCGGGGCCCAAACAGGCGGTGTTGTTGACCTCGATCGGCACCCCCTTGCCGGCCGTCGTGCCGGGCGAGGCCGTGTTTGAGGTCAATGGACGCAGCTACACGCTGCAGCCGGTGTTGGATGAAGCCGCACCGCCATCACGCCGCTTGTTCTTCCTGCTATCAGACCGCACCAGCGGCCGCGAAACCTATGGTGGTGCCCGTTACATATACGCGGCCATGCCCACCGACGGCGTGGTGCAGCTGGATTTCAATCGCGCCGAGAACCCGCCCTGCGCGTTCACTCCGCACGTGGTGTGCCCCATCGCGCCGGCCATCAATCGCCTGGATCTTGCGGTGACGGCAGGTGAGAAGTTCCAGTACCTGCCGCAGTAAGCGGCGGTTGGGGAGTTGCTCAGTCCGGCAACTGCTGCAGATCAATCGCGCGCAGCACCAACTCCCAGGGGAACATCGGGCCCGGATCGAGCTTGCGCTGCACGTTGAGGCTGGGGTTGTCGCTGGCCGGTTCCAGGGCTGTGTCCAACTGCTCATGGCCGGCGATGTAACGCAGTGACGGCACCGCCTGCGGCAGCCATTCCAGCAGGCGTACCAGCGCAGCGATCTGCGCTTCGGGGTAGGGCTCGGTCATGGCCTGGTTGTTGGAGTCGAACCAGTTCGGCCAGCGGCCACGGTTGACCAGCTCGATGCCGATCGAACGCGGGTTGATGCCGCGCACGTGGTGGGCGACTCGGTCCAGTGCGATGTATTGCTGGATGCTGCCGTCGCGGTCGATGTAGTAGTGACCGCTGTTGCCGCTGCCGTTGTCGTAGAGCGCACGTTCGCCGTATTCGCGCGCTGTGGCCAGGTCCGGCAACTCGGTGCAGTGGATCACCACCAGGTCGATATCGGCGAGCTTGCGCTGCGCCAACTGGTGTTCGTAGGTCAGCGGCTTGGCAATGATGGGGGGCGGCAGGTGCATGCGTGGATGCTAGCATTCACGCATGAATTCCCCCATGACTTGCCGCCAGCCATGAGCCGCGGCCACTGCATTCTGTCGCACGGCTTCGAGAGTGGCCCGGATGCCACCAAGGTCACCGCGCTTGCCGACGTTGCCGAACGCCTGGGCTGGAGCCATGAACGCCCGGACTACACCGATCTGGATGCCAGAAGCGAGATCAGCCGGGTCGGCGATGTACCGGCACGGCTGCAGCGGCTGATCGAGCGGGCGGCTGAAAAGGCCGCACAGGGCCCGCTGGTGCTGGCCGGGTCGAGCCTGGGCGCCTATATCTCCGCGATCACCTCGCTGCAGGTGCCGGTGGCCGGGCTGTTCCTGATGGTGCCGCCGACCACGATGGGGCCGATGCCGGCGCTGGACGCCGCCGCGGTGCCGATCAGCGTGGTCCATGCCTGGAACGACGAGCTGATCCCGGCTGCCGATGTCATCGCGTGGGCCGCCGAGCGCAAAGCGCGGCTGCTGCTGGTCAATGACGGCCACCGCCTGATGCGCCATGTGGATGCCTCCTGCCAGGCCTTTGAGGCCTTGCTGCGCGGTTTGTGAACGCGGCCGTCGGCTGAATCCGACGGCGCGGCGGGCAACTGCCTACAATAGAGCCCCTGGATGCCCCGGGGCCGGCCAATGTGCCTGTCCGTCTGGCTGGCCTGATTCCCTTTCTGAAAGTTGATATCTCCCGTGAATTTCTTTGTTTCCTGCGCCAAGGGCCTTGAATACCTGCTCGCCGACGAACTGCTGGCGATGGGCCTGCCGCGGGCGACCGCCACCGTTTCCGGCGTCAATGCCGAGGGCGAACTGCGCGATGCGCAGCGCGTGGTGCTGTGGTCGCGGCTGGCCAGCCGGGTGCTGTGGCCGCTGCAGGAATTCGAGTGCCCGGATGAGAACTCGCTGTATCAAGGCGTGGCGGCAATGCCATGGGACCAGCACATCACCCCGGAACTGACCTTGTCGGTGGACGCACACGTGTCCGGCACCGCGATCACCCATGCGCGCTTTGCCGCGCAGCGGGTCAAGGATGGCGTGGTCGACAGCCTGCGCGAGCAAGGCATGGAGCGGCCGTCGGTGAACGTGGAATTCCCGGACGTGCGCATCAACCTGTCGCTGCGCAAGGGCAGGGCGACGATCTCGATCGACCTCGGCGGAGGTCCTATGCACCGCCGTGGCTGGCGCATGGCGCAGAACGACGCGCCGCTGAAGGAAAACCTGGCCGCGGCCGTGCTGCTGCGCGCCAACTGGCCGAAGATCCACGCCGAAGGCGGTGGTCTGCTCGACCCGATGTGCGGCAGCGGCACCTTGCTGATCGAAGGCGCCCTGATGGCTGCCGACGTCGCGCCGGGCCTGCAGCGCCACGGCAGCATCCCACCAAGCCGCTGGCGCGGTTTCGACCAGACGCAGTGGAAGGAGCTGATGGCCGAAGCCCGCGAGCGTGAGCAGGTTGGCCGGGCTGCACTCAAGCAGGTCATCCACGGCAGCGATATCGATCCGCAGGCCATCCGTGCGGCCAAGGAAAATGCCGAAGTGGCCGGCGTCAGCGAGGCGATCTGGTTCGGCGTGCGTGACGTGGCCGATGTGCAGGTGCCGCCACAGGAGACCGGCTGCGTGGTCTGCAACCCGCCCTACGACGAGCGTTTGGCTGCCGACACCGTGCTTTATCGCCGTATCGGCGACGCACTCAAGCGCGCGGTGCCGACCTGGCGTGCAAGCCTGCTGTGCGGCAGCGCCGATCTGGCCTTTGCCACCGGCCTGCGCGCGAGCAAGAAGTACCAGATGTTCAATGGTGCCATCGAGTGCGCGCTGATCGTCTGTGATCCGATTGCGGTGCCTGAGCGCGAGAACGCCGGCCAGCCGCGCGAGCTCAGCGAAGGTGCGCAGATGGTGGCCAACCGCCTGCGCAAGAACCTCAAGAAATTCAAAAACTGGTTGAACCGCGAGGGCATCACCTGCTTCCGTGCCTACGACGCCGATCTGCCGGAATACGCTGCAGCCATCGACGTCTACCGTGAAGACGGTGGCAAGAACCGCACCTTCCTGCATGTGCAGGAATACGCCGCGCCGGCGACCATTCCGGACGTGGATGTGCGCCGCCGCCGCAACGAACTGCTCGCTGCGGCCCGTGAGGTGTTCCAGGTGCCGGCCGAGCAGGTCGCGCTGAAGTCGCGCGAGCGCGGCAAGGGCGGCAGCAAGTACGGCCGCTTCGAACAGCGCGGTGAGTTCATCCTGGTGCGCGAGAACAACGCGCTGCTGCGTGTGAATCTGTTCGATTACCTGGACACCGGCCTGTTCCTCGACCACCGCCCGCTGCGCACGCATATGGCGCAGGAAGCACGCGGCAAGCGCTTCCTCAACCTGTTCTGCTACACCGGCGTGGCCAGCGTCGAAGCCGCGGTTGCGGGTGCGTCCTCGACCACCAGCGTCGATCTGTCGGGAACCTACCTGCAGTGGTGTGCCGACAACCTCGCGCTCAACGGCAAGGGCGGCAGCCAGCACACCCTGGTGCAGGCCGATGCGGTGACCTGGCTGGAAGCGGAGAAGAACCGTTACGACGTGATCTTCTGCGATCCGCCGACGTTCTCGAACTCCGCACGCGCCGAAGACTTCGACATCCAGCGCGAGCACGTGCGCCTGCTACGTGCGGCGATGGATCGTTTGACCTCCGACGGCGTGCTGTATTTCTCCAACAACTTCCGTCGCTTCAAGCTGGACGAGAACGCGGTTGCCGAGTTCGCCATCTGCCGCGAGATCTCCGCACAGACCATCGGCCCGGATTTCGAGCGCAACGCCCGCATCCACCGCGCCTGAGAACCTGTCTCTTATACACATCT